>JAXDJM010000042.1:0-22599 GCA_034665605.1 Actinomycetota bacterium
TGCTAGGCGACGCCGGATCCCGAAGACGCAGGCGGACTTCGGGCCGACGACCATCGCTTTAGTGGATGGCGACCGTGCTATTACGCAGCGGCACTTATAAGTTCCCGAGCGGATTTACGAGGCAAACTCGGGGTCCTCGGCTCGCTTCTCCTGTCCCGGTGCAATCAGGGTCGATACCAGTTCAGCCCCAGGACATGCTTGTCAAAGTTCTTTCGTCCAAGCTCAGGATAACGACTGAGCCCGCAGGACTTTTCCTGTTCACCTCCGGCGACCGAGCTCTCGGCGCATCTGACGCTCGGCGTCGCGAGACGCTTCGGACTGACGCTTGTCGTAGGCCTGTTTGCCTTTGGCGATCGCTATCTCGGCCTTCGCCAGCCCGTGCTTGAAGTAGAGCTTGAGCGGTACGAGCGTCCGTCCTTGCTGAGCGGTCGCCTTTTCCATCTTCTCGATCTCTCCACGATGGAGGAGCAGTTTGCGGGGACGTAGTGGGTCGTGATTCTCGCGATTTCCGTGCGAGTAGGGCGAGATATGGCACTGCAGCAGCCAGGCCTCTCCGTTGGTAATGGTCGCGTACGCGTCGGTCAGGTTTGCGCGTCCGTCGCGGCACGATTTGACTTCGGTTCCCGTGAGCTGCAATCCCGCCTCGAAGGCCTCTTCGACGAAGTAATTGTGGCGCGCGCGCCGGTTCTGCGTTATCAGCTTGGTCCCCGCGTCGCTGGAGGCGCCTCCCACCGGTGTCAACCGGAGCCGACGAGCCCTTGAAGGATGCCGACCGCGCGGCGCTGCTGAGCTTGATCGGAACCATTGACCTTGACGTCGGGATCGATCCCGTTACCGGTGAAGTTTCGACCACTTGGCGTGTAGTACGCGCCGATCGTGAGCTTGAACGCCGCCGAGTCCGGCAGCGGAATCACGTTCTGCACCGAGCCTTTTCCGTAAGTCTTCGTTCCGACGATCACCGCGCGGTTCCGATCCTGCAACGCGCCGGTAACGATCTCTGCAGCGCTCGCTGTCCCGCCGTTCACCAACACGACGAGCGGAAGGTGCTCGAAGGCATCGCCGCGAGCGTTGTAGGTGATGGGATCCTTGCCATGTTCCTTATAGGTCACGATCTTTCCGTCTTCGATGAAGATGCTTGCGACGTCTATCCCCTCTTGGAACAACCCCCCACCGTTGTCGCGCAGATCCAGGACGATCCCCTTTGCACCGCCGTCCACAAGCGACTGCACTCTCTGACGTACTTGATCGGCAGCGCCCTTCGAGAACTCGAAGAGCCGCACGTAGCCGAGATCGCTCCCGATCGCGTGAGATCTCACCACGGGGAGAGAGATCGTCTGCCGCGTGACCGTGAAGCTCAGAAGGGCTTGAGCACGGTCGATACCCAATGTGACGTCGGTACCGGCCGGTCCTTTGATAAGAGCGATCGCTTGATCCGACGTGAGGTTCTTTACCGCCTTGCCGTCGATAGACCGGATGATGTCACCACGTTTGAGGCCCACGTGGCTGGCCGGTGTCGAGGGCAGAACGGAGACGATCGTGAGCCCTTGGGTTTCACTCTTCAGCCACACCCCGATCCCGGAGAATTGCCCGGTCGTCAGTTGCTCGAAGTCCTTGAAGCTCTTCGGAGAGAAGAAAAAGGCGTACGGGTCGCCACTCTTCTTTACGAGCGAGACCATCCCTTTGATGGCGGCTTGAGTCAGAGCGTCTGCATCCGGTGGCTTGACGGCCGACGAGCGGATCGTGTTGTAGGCCTGGTCGATCAGCGAAGTGCCCGTGGAGCCGCCGCCTACAAGGGGGATCGTGATGTCTGTCCGGCGGCCGAGTGCGACACCCGCGGCAAACGTCGCGGTCGCGATCAAGAACACCGCGAGCGTTACGAACAGGACTTTCTGCCACCGTTCCACAGCAGAGAGGGTAGATGGTCGGGCGGACCTTAGAGGTACGGCATGGGATCGACGGGCGTGCCGTTGACCCGGACTTCGAAGTGGAGATGGGGGCCGGTGCACAATCCGGTGCACCCGACCTTGCCGATCACCTCACCGGCCGTAACCGATTGGCCGACGCTCACATCGATCTCCGATTGATGCCCGTATCCCGTAGCGAGCGACCCACCGTGGTCGATCAGCGTGTAGTTGCCGTAACCACCAGCCACGCCGGCGAACACGACAACCCCGTCGCCTGCCGCCCGGATCGGAGTTCCGTAAGCGACTCCGATGTCGATGCCTGGGTGTAATTCCCGGCTGTGCGTTATCGGGTTTATCCGCCACCCGAACGGCGAGGTGATGGGGCCGGTCACCGGCCAGATGAATCGCCCGTTGCCACTGGGCTGGACCGAGGTGGAACCCTGCAGAAGAGCTTCGAAACGCTGAGACTGCTGTTGGAGCTCGGCCTCCGCTTTGCGCAGTTGGGCAACATGGGCGCGGACATTGCTGAGCAAGTTTTGTTTCTTATGGATGAGCACATCGCGCGCGGCGAGTTCCTGCGCGCGCTGATTCCGAACCGCGACTATGTCCGCCTTCGCTCCTTCGAGCCGTAGCTTCGCGGTCGCGATCACATGCTCCTTATGAGCGACGGCCGCGCGCTGCGTATCGAGTTTGTTTCGTAACGTGTCGATCTTCTCGATCAGCCTTGCGTTTGCACTCGCTGCCGAATCGAAATATGTCGTTCTTTGCACGAGGTCCGCAAATGTCTGTGATGAGAGGATGCCGTCCACCTCGACATTCGGGCCTGCCTCGTATGCGGCCACTGCGCGGGCTACGAAGTTCGTTCGCTGACGATCGAGGCGGATGAGCACGTTCTGCAATCGCAGCGTTAACGCAGCCATCTTTTTCTGGGCCTCTGCCAGACGCGACCTAACCTTGCCGATATGAGCGTCGAGAGCGGCGATCTTCTTGTCGAGTGAGGACACTTTTGCCTGGACACGAGCGCGCTCGGAATCGAGCTTCGAGAGCAGCCCCGAGATGCTGTCGCCTCGCGCGGCGGCACGCACACGACGGTCGTGGACCTGTGTCTGCCGGTTGTGGATGTGTTGCAGTCGGCTCTGCGGGTCGGCCGCTGCGGGGACCGCGGCCGCTGCGGTGCATGCGACCAGGATGCCGATCGTCGCGATGAACAGGCGTGACCGGTCGTGCCCAGCTCGGAGGCTTCGCTTCACCCAGCCCATCCTAATTAACAATTTTCACAACAGCAACATCAGTAACAGGTCTGTTGTACGCCCTATCTAGAGCGTCGACCCCCTAGAGGGGGCGCTTTAGCGGGTCTGAGGGTCGTAGGCGCTAGCGCGAGCATCCCGATTCGACACGCGGCGGAGCCAGGGCGCCGTCACGCTCGTGTGAAAAGTTCAGACTTCTAAGAAGCGGCGCATCGCCATCGTCGAGCCGACAAGGCCGACCACGGCGCCGACCCCGAGCAGAGCCAGCAAGATCCCCAGGACCTGACCCCCGGTGAAGTCGAATACCGAGCCCAGGAACGGGACGGCCTCACCGATCCTGGTGAACAGAAGCTGGTCCGCAAGGATCACCACCCCGCCCGATATCGCGGCCCCAACGAGGGCCGCGAACATGCCTTCGAGCATGAACGGGATCCTGATGAACCAATTCGTTGCGCCGACGAGCTTCATGATGCCGATCTCTTCGCGGCGCGAATAGATCGCAAGCCTGATGGTGTTTGCGATCAGCGCGGCTGCGGCGATCATGAGCACGATCGCCATGAAGAACGTGATGGTTCGAAGCAATGCATTGACGTGAAGTAGTCGTCGGATGATGTCACCTCCGAACTTCACGTTGTCGACGCCGGGCGCGCCGACAATACGCGCCGCGACGGCTTGGGTGAATTTCGCATCGGTCAGCTTGATCCTCAAAGATGCCGGCAGATCTGCCGGGGTCAAGATCTTGTAGAACTCCGGCTGGTTCTTGTATTCCTGTTTGAATTCTTCGTACGCCTGTTGGTGAGAGACGTATGTGTAGTTGTCAACCTCGGGATAGGCGCCGATCTGATTCTCGAGGCTCTGGAGCTCGGTCGCAGTCACGTCCTGGCGAAGGAAGACCGAGATCTCGACCTTTGCCTCCCAGCTTGCGGTGACGTTGCGAACGACGATCCCCAGGATCAATGCCCCCGCCAGGAGGACCAGCGAGATAGCCACGGTCGATATCGCTGCCAAGGACATCAGAACGTTCCGCTTGAGGTTCTGGAAGGTCTCGGAGAAGAAATACGAGACGCGTCTCATGTGCCGACCCCGTAGATGCCGCGCGACTGGTCGCGTACGACGTGTCCTGCCTCGAGCTCGATGACCCGTCGCCGCATCGAGTCGACGATCGCGTGATCGTGGGTTGCCATGAGGATCGTTGTGCCGGTCCGGTTGATGCGATCGAGCAAGCGCATGATGCCGACCGAGGTTGCCGGGTCGAGGTTTCCTGTGGGCTCATCGGCAACCAGGATCAGCGGCCGGTTGACGAACGCTCTCGCGATCGACACGCGCTGTTGCTCGCCGCCCGAGAGCTCGTCGGGCATCCGATCAAGCTTCTCGCCGAGGCCGACCAGCTCGAGGATCTGTGGCACCTGGCGCTGGACGACCGAGCGGGGGCGCCCGATCACTTCGAGACCGAACGCAACGTTCTCGAACACCGTTTTGTTGGGTAGGAGCTTGAAGTCCTGGAACACGCATCCGACGTTGCGACGAAGGTACGGGACGCGCCATCGAGGCAGGCTGTTGAGGTTCTTCCCCGCGACGAACACGTCGCCCGCGGTGGGCGCTTCCTCCTTGGTCAGGAGCTTCAAGAAGGTCGACTTGCCCGAACCCGACGGACCGACGAGGAAGACGAATTCGCCTTTCTCGATATCGATCGTGACGTCTTCGAGCGCGTGGATGCCGCCCTTGTATTCCTTGCCGACGTTCAGTGTGCGGATCATGGAGCCATCAGGCTAACCAACCTCATCCGGCAGAAGCCGCCATCCGGTCGTAGAAGCGATAGGGATGCTCTTCTGAATGTAACTCTTCGTATTCGTCCCACGCTCGACGATAGGCAGCGTGACCGCGTTCCGTGATCTCTTGGAGAGTCGCTGCAGGGAGGCCCACCACCCGCAGCCGCTTGGTCAGCGAGTTGAGTGAGAAGGCGGCCACCTCGTGGGGATCGATACGCAGGTTCGGCGGTGACTCCTCCGGACGGATCGCAAGCCTGCGCTCGGGGGCCGCGACGATCCGGCACGCAGGTTCCAACAACCGAAAGATCGTTTGTTCGACCCGGTCGAGGTGCGCGGGGTCGTTGAGTCCGGCCTCCATCAGCGCCCGCACACCGAAGTTGACATGTCGCGACTCGGCGCGCGCCACCGCGGTGAAGCCCGTGTAGAAGCCGGGAAGGATGCCCATCTCGCGGATGATCCCCAACAGGTACTTCTGCCCGGTGAGAGCGAGCATCCCCTCGATCACCAGGTGATAGACCGTGATGCCTTCGACCCACGCCCCGTAGTCGTCGGGGTGTTCACGTACGTTCTCCGTCGCCTCGACCAGATCCCGGTCGAAGATGGCGCGGAACCCACCGACCACTCGATCCTTCAGAACCTCCAACGCGGCGTGAAGCCCACCCGGGATACCAACGACCTCTTCGAAGAAACGCGAGAAGAACACCGAGTGACGCGCCTCGTCTACGAGCTGAGTCGACAAGAAGATGCGCGATCCCTCGTCGGGGGCCGCGTGAACCAACGGGGACAAAGTGTCGGTGACGGCCTGCTCCCCCACGAAGAACAGCGTCATGGACCGTTGCAACTCGGTGCGCATCCCTTCGAAGATGCCGGTCATCGAGCTCCAGTGCTCGGCATCTTTCGAGAAGTCGAGCTCCTGCGTCTGCCAGTTCTGCCGCTCCCAACGGTCGTAGAGATCGAGCGGCGTCGGGCGCTGGCGCAGAAGCCAATCCATCTGCACGTAGACATCGTCGATATCGACCCGGCTCAGGCCCTCGAGCGTGGCCCCCTCGACGCGGTCGACCTCTGCAGGAACGTGGTCGCTTCGATCCCGGAGTCGATCCATATCGACCATGATTGCACCTCCTCGAGCTGTAGCGATGACGCTACCTAGCGTCCGTTGCCTTCCGTCGAAGCTCTGCTTCGATGAAGTCGTCGATATCACCGTCGAGTACCGCCTGGACGTTGCCCTTCTCGAGATCGGTGCGGTGATCTTTGACCATTTGGTATGGATGCAACACATATGACCTGATCTGTGACCCGAATCCGATGTCTCGCTTCTCTCCGCGAAGGGCTTCCAACTCCGCTTCACGCTCCTCCCGAGCGCGTTGCGCGAGCCTCGACAGCAAGATCTTCATAGCTACGGCGCGGTTCTGCATCTGAGACCGCTCGTTCTGCACCGCAACCACGATGCCGCTCGGAAGGTGGGTGATCCGAACGGCAGAGTCGGTCACGTTGACATGCTGGCCCCCCGCACCCGACGAGCGATAGGTATCGATGCGCAGATCGTCGGGCAAGATCTCGACTTCGACGTCACCCTCGACCTCGGGTGTTACGTCGACCGAGGCGAACGATGTGTGGCGTCTTTTCGCTGCGTCGAACGGCGAGATGCGCACAAGACGGTGTACGCCGCGCTCGGCCGACAACAAGCCGTACGAGTGACGGCCCGTGATGATGAACGTTGCGCTCTTCAGACCCGCCTCTTCCCCTTCGGTTGCTTCGAAAAGCTCGGCGGAATACCCGCGGCGCTCCGCCCACCTCAAGTACATGCGCAGGAGCATCTCCGTCCAGTCCTGAGCGTCGGTACCGCCCTCGCCCGCGTGGACCTCGAGGATCGCGGGATTGTCGTCAAACTCACCGCCGAGCAACGCCTCCACTTCCAGCGATGCGACGTCGCGTTCGAGGGCAGACAACTCCGTCGCCGCCTCGGATGCGGTCGCTTCGTCATCTTCCGAGGAGCCCAATTCCCACAAGACGCGCGCGTCCGACGCCTTGCGCGCGATGCGGTCGTAATGCGTGACGTCTTCGGAAAGCCTGGAGAGCTCCGCCATCGTCTTCTGAGCGACGGCTTGATCGTCCCAGAAACCAGGGGCCGCCGAGTCCGAGCGAAGTTTGTCTAAGCGCGCTCGTTTGGACTCGACGTCAAAGGTACTCCTTGATCTGAGCGAGCTTCTTGTCGATCGAGGCGAGGCGGTCGGTGAGGTCGTCCATGGGTCGTGAGGCTACAGAATGTTCGACGTGGTCGGTAGCACTATCCGTTCGCCCGGGCCCACGAACTCCCTTGCGACCAACATCGTCGAGATCATCGCTGCAACAGACACCGCGCCGAGAAGCATGAAGAGAACGATCAATTGCACCTCGGCGGCCCGTGCAGCCGACGCTCCCCCGAGGGCGGCCCCCACGAATGCCCCCGGAAGAACCACGATGCCGACGTTCTTGGTGGCATCGATCGTCGGGATGAGCGCGTTGGCCGCCGCCCTTCGCGTATACGGCCTTAGCGAATCTCGCGCCGGAACGCCAAGAGCCAATCTCGCCTCCACTTCGAGAACCTTGTCGGTGATCTCATCGCGTACCCGCGCCCCCGCCAGGGACGTTGCGGTCATGCAGTTGCCGATCAGCATCCCGGCGATGGGGATGAAGAAGTCTGGGATGAATCGGAACGCCCCCAAACCGAACAAGACGATCAAGGCCAGAGCCGCAGCTGCTGCTATGGATACGAAGGCCACGGTCGGCGCGTTGGGGATCCCTTTCAGCCGGCGCGTGCTCGTGAACGTCGCGGCCCCCAGCATGATCGGCAGGACGATCGCAGCGAGCCAGAAGTGCGCAAAGACGGCGCCGAGCACCGCGGCGAGCGCGGTCAGCTGCACCAGGGCCCGAACGGCAGCGATCGCGAGGTCTTTCTCGAGGCCGAGCTTTCGCCGGAATGACACTCCGATCGCGACGGCTACCAGTATCAAGGCGGTGGCAACGTGAAGCGCCATCACGCCTCTCCCGGCCATGCGTTCTCGATCTCGTCGACGGGGCCCGTCGCGATGATGCGTCCGTCCACCAACAAAAGTGCCCGAGATGCAACGCGCTGCGCTTGCTCGAGATTGTGGGTGACGAGCACGATCGCGAGGTCGCGCTCCGCCAGCGAGACGATGAGGGATTCGACGCGGGCTGCAGCGTCTTTGTCGAGGGCCGAAGTCGGCTCGTCCATGAGGATCACTTCTGGGTCTCGAGTCAAGGCGCGCGCGATGCACACACGTTGTGCCTGACCGACCGAAAGCGCGGTCGACTCACGATCGAGGAACGAGGTTGGTAATCCCGCGACGGTCAGGGCCTTTGCGAGCCGATCGTCGTCGGTGGCGGTCAGCCCATATGCAAGGTTGGCGCGCACTCCGCCCTCGAATAGAGCGGGCGTTTGAAAGATCATCCCGATGCGCTTGCGCACGGTGGTGGGATCGAAGTTCTTGATGTCCCGGCCGTCGAGCAAGACCGAGCCGCTGTCGGGATCCTCGAGCCTGTTGAGGCACCTCAGTAGTGACGTTTTGCCCGCGCCCGACGGCCCGACTATCGCCGTGACGTTGCTTCGCTCGAAGGTTGCGTCGACATCGAACAAAACGGGGCGGCCCCCCCGGCTAAGACAAAGCTTCTGAGTGACGAGCGTTGAGGGCGAAAGGCCGGCGACGTCCATGCCCTGAGAGTAGCGATGCAACGCGGATGTGGGGGCCCGCAGGCCCCCACATCCGATCCTCCGGCCCAGCTTTTTCTAGGTCAGCTTCCGTCGCCTGGTCACCAAGAAGACGCCGATAACGATCAACGCGATCGCAGCGACAACGAACGCAACGACGTTCGCCCCGGTGAATGCGAGCGGCGCCCCGGCGGCGGCCAGCCGTCCCTGCACTGCCCCGGCTGCGACCGCGGCGGGGATGGTTCCCTTCACGATCCGAACTCCCAGAACCGAAGGCGACCCCGAGAGATCCGCAACCTGAGCAGCGGTCACCGTCTTGCCGCCAACGTTCGCTTCTGTGCCGGTACCGGTCTGCGTACCGGACGTGTCGCATTCAGACGAATCGATCATGTTGCCCTCGGTGCACTGATCGGTGCCCTGGTCGGTGCCGCCCACGGTTTCGGAGCCTTCGCACTTCTTGGCCTGGCCCGGAGGCATGGTGCCGCTTCCAGATTCGGCACAGACGGAGTGGTCCGGCTTCGGGTGGTGCCCGCACCAGCCCTCGTTGTCGTCCTCGAAGTCGTCGTCGTTCCCGCAACCGTTGTTGCCGTCCTGATCGGCTTTGTCCACGCCACCAGAGCCATTCGGCTTGTCCGGGCCGCCGTTGGAGCGATCGGGACCCTTCCCGTTGTCGTCGGGGTCGGATTCCGACTTCCCCTGGTTCCCCGAATTGCCGTGCTCGACCGAGCGGTCCTTTCCAGACGGGTGCTGATTGTCACCGGCGTCTGGTTGGTTGTTGGGGGTGCTGCCGTCGTTGGTGTCGTTGTCCTCCGTGTAATTCGTGGAGCTCGACGAATCCGCGTCGCCGTCATGATCCGAAGACTTCTGAGACCCGTGAGAAGTGCCGTTGGGATCCGATCCGTGCTTGGCGTGACCGTACGCGTGGCCGTTGCCGGCAGCTAGAGCCGACCCCGACCCGTAGGCCATGCCCAGCGTCACGACTGCCACAACCGCTGCCCATCGAAGCGCCCGTTGCCGCATCCCTTCCTCCTTAACTCTGTGTGGCTTTGCCACAACCGTCCGCAGTTGTATGCATTTATGGCCACGGACTGTGGTCGCTAAACCACGTTGAGTTAGGAAATTAGGGAAAGATTGGAAGATTCCTGCCTACAGCCCGAAAAAACTTGAGGGAGTGGCTTAGAGCGCGACGGCGCCGGGGCGCCCGTGGCACTGCTTGTACTTCTTGCCACTGCCGCATGGACAGGGGCCGTTGCGCGGGATCTTCTCCGATTTCGCCTGGACGATGTCGACCCCGTCGCTCTCGGCGGGAGGGTGCCCCTCGCCGTCGACGTCGACGTTCGGGGGCGTCGCGGAGAACTGAGCCATCGGGATCTGCCGGCGCTCCTGGCGCATCTGGGTTGGAGCCCGACGCTCTTCTTCGTGGATGACCTCTACATGGAAGATGTATCGAGCGAAGTCTTCTTTGATCGAGTCCTGCATGGTTTGGAACATGTCGAAGCCTTCTCGCTGATACTCGACCAAGGGGTCGCGTTGGCCCATCGCGCGCAAACCGATGCCCTCCTGGAGATAGTCCATCTCGTAGAGGTGCTCGCGCCAGCGGTTGTCGACCACCGAAAGCAATACCAGCCGCTCGATCTCGCGCAACTGCTCGTTACCGAGCTCTTCCTCTCGACGCTTGTAGATGTTGACCGCCTCGGTCAGGAACGCTTCGAGGACCTCGTGGTATTCGACGGTCTCGGGATCGAAGTCCTCCGGCTTCAACGTGATCGGGCAGATCTCGCGGATGCGGGCGAACAATTGCTCCCAGTCCCATTCCTCGGGAGCTACATCGGGATTGGCATTCTCGGCAACGGCAGCTTCGATGACTTGCGTGATGAGTTCGAGAGCTTGGTCGTGGAAGTCTTCACCTTGCAGGATCCGGCGACGCTCGTCGTAGATCACGCGGCGTTGCTTGTCCATCACCTCGTCGTACTTCAGGACGTTCTTGCGGATCTCGAAGTTCATCGACTCGACCTGCATCTGCGCGCGCTCGATTGAGCGAGACACGAGCTTGGCTTCGATCGGCACGTGCTCCGGGATCTTCAGACGGTCCATGATCGAAGCGATCCGGTCCGACGCGAACAGGCGCATGAGGTCGTCTTCGAGTGAGAGATAGAAGCGGCTCGCACCGGGGTCGCCCTGGCGTCCCGAACGACCTCGCAGCTGATTGTCGATACGGCGTGACTCATGCCGCTCGGTGCCGAGCACGTAGAGGCCACCCGCTTCCAGAACTTCCTCGCGCTCGGCCGCGCACTCTTTGGTGAATCGCTCGAGCAACGGTGCGTACTGCGCCTCGTAATCGGCCGTTTCCTCATCGTCGTATAGATCCAATAGGTACTTGTCGTTGTCCCAACCGGCGATGGCCATCTCCTGGCGCGCCATAGCCTCGGGGTTACCGCCAAGGATGATGTCGACACCTCGCCCGGCCATGTTCGTAGCGACCGTGACGGCGGCGCGGCGCCCCGCCTGCGCAACGATGGTGCCTTCTTTCTCGTGGTATTTGGCATTCAGCACGGTGTGTGCGATGCCGCGCTGGTCGAGCACGCGCGACAGATGTTCCGACTTCTCCACCGACACGGTGCCGATAAGAACGGGCTGCCCGTTCTCGTTTCGCTCGGAGATGTCGTCGGCTACCGCGTTCCACTTGGCGTCGATCGTCTTGTAGATGAGGTCTTGCCGGTCCTCGCGGATCATCGGGCGGTTGGTCGGAATCGTCGCGACGTCGAGCTTGTAGATGTGACCGAATTCCGCCGCCTCGGTGCGAGCCGTACCGGTCATCCCCGCAAGCTTGTCGTACATACGGAAGTAGTTCTGGAGAGTGATCGTCGCAAGCGTTTGGTTCTCTTCCTTGATGCGCACGCCTTCCTTGGCCTCGATCGCTTGGTGCAGACCCTCGGAGTAGCGACGACCTTCGAGGATCCGTCCCGTGAACTCGTCGACGATCAAGACTTCGCCGTGCTGAACGACGTATTCGTCGTCGCGCCTGAACAGCTCCTTCGCCTTGAGTGCCGTGTTCAATTGATGGACCAGGTCGACGTTTACGTGATCGTAGAGATTCTCGACCCCGAGGATCTCTTCGACCTTCGAAACGCCTTCTTCGGATATCGCGACGGTCTGCTTCTTCTCGTCCACCTCGTAATGGACGTCCTTCGATAGACGCGGAGCGATGCGCGCGAACTGCTGGTACCACTTGGTCGATTCCTGGATCGCGCCTGAGATGATCAGCGGGGTCCGTGCCTCGTCGACCAGGATCGAGTCCACCTCATCGACGATCGCGAAGTAGTGACCACGCTGGACCATGCTCTCGAGCTCGGTGACCATGTTGTCGCGCAGGTAATCGAACCCGAATTCGTTGTTCGTTCCATGAGTGACGTCTGCCGCATATGCAGGTTTGCGCTCGTCCGGCCGCATCTGCCCTTGGATGAGCCCGACGGACAGTCCGAGGAACTTGTAGATCCGGCCCATCCATTCGGAGTCCCGTTTCGCCAGGTAGTCGTTCACCGTGACGACGTGCACACCCTCTTCCCACAGCGCGTTCAAGTACACGGCAAGGGTGGCCGTGAGCGTCTTTCCCTCACCGGTTCTCATCTCGGCGATCCAGCCTTTATGGAGCGCAGCGCCGCCCATCAGCTGCACGTCGAAGTGACGCTGGCCGATCGCACGGGTGGCCCCCTCGCGTGCTACCGCAAAGGCCTCCGGGAGGAGATCGTCTAGATCCTCACCGTTCGCCAGGCGCCCTTTGAACTCGGGGGTCTTGCCCCTGAGCTCGTCGTCCGACAGGCCGGACATCTCCTCCTCGAGGGCGTTCACCAGAGGAACCACGGCCTGAATGGCCTTCATCTTTTTGCCCTCGCCTGCCGACAGGGCTTTTTTGAAGATACTCATGAGCGTTCCATTATCGGGGGTTCGGTCGCAGAGGGAAGCATCACACGCACCAACGGCCTAGATGGTGGAGGGATTCCCCCCGTCAACTCAGCGACCCAGGGGGCAAGCCGGGGGCTACTTGATGTCGAGGAGCTTCTCGCGCACGGCATAGACGACAGCTTCCATGCGGGAGTGGAGGTGGAGCTTCTCGAGGATGTTCCGAACGTGGTTCTTGACGGTGTTCTCCGAGATGAACAGCTCGGCGCCGATATCGCGGTTGTTCAGTCCCTTGGCGACGAGCTTCAGGACCTCGAGCTCGCGGTCGGTCAGACGGGGGCCGGGGATCTGGCTTCGCTCGTCCCTCCTCTTCACCATCGTCGCGAACTCGTTGAGGAGCTTTGAGGCCATCGACGGGGAGATCAATGACTGGCCCCCATGGACGGCCCGCACTGCACCTGCGACCTCGTCGATCGAGATCTCCTTGAGCAGGTAGCCCGACGCTCCGGCCTTGATGGCCTCGTAGAGGTCGGCCTCCTCATCGGAGATCGTGAGCATGAGGATCTTGGTCGAGGGGAGTGTGTCCTTGATGATCCGGGTGGCCTCGATTCCCGACCGTTTGGGCATCCGGACGTCCATCAGCACCACGTCGGGGGTGGCGTCTTCGGCTTTTTCGATAGCTTCGTGGCCGTCGGACGCTTCACCCACCACCTCTATTCCGGCTTCGCCCTGAAGAACCATCTCCAGGCCCCGTCTGAACAGGGCGTGATCGTCCACGATCAAGACGCGGATGGCGTCGTCTTTCGGCGAAAGGCCAGGTGAGGTAGCCATCCTTTGCTACCGCCTTCCTAGCCACAGATAGGCATGCACAGTGGTCGGATTGTAGTCCGACAGGGCCTCCATCCGCCCTAAGCAATCTTGCCTATAGAGAAACGGTCGTTGGGGACCGTTGTGTCTAGTGCTCCGCTATCCCCCTCTGGCGGAGCCGGAACTCGTTGCCCTCGCGGTTCTGCATCACCACGTCATAGTGGTCCGTCGTTGTCTTCATTCCACGAGGCACGCGACACCTGCCTCCACGCGGGGAGCTCCAGCGGCACGAAGCGCGCGAGCGCAGGCCTCGATCGTGGCTCCCGTCGTTAGGAGATCGTCCACCACCATCACCGGCACATCGGTCCCCTCCGCCTCGAATGCACCCGCCAGGTTCGTGACTCTCTCCGAACGAGACAGGCCCGCCTGATCCTGCTGGCTACCGACCCGCACCAACAGCTCCCGATGGGGTAAGCCCGTGCGCATCGCGAGCGATTCCGCGATAACTCGGGCGTGGTCGAACCCTCGACGCCTGATATCCGACCTGCGAGCCGGGACCCACGTGATGATCGCGGCCCGGCTGCCTGAAGCCGCTACTCGCTGCCACAGAGCGTCGGCCAGCGGCCGGGCCGCGTAGGCCAGCGAGCGCAGCTTCAACGCGAGCACGAGATCGCGGGCAGAGCCCTCGTAGATCCAGGCGGCAAGGGTGCGGTCGACGTGACGGATCCTCGGCACGACCATCGGGGGCCGTAGGCCAACCCCGCACGGTCCGCACAGCGCAACACCGCGTCGTTTACAGGAGACGCAACGTTCGGGCGCGAGCAGATCGGCGAGCGGCATCACCGCAAGTTACGCGCGAGGTGCGACAGGAACTGTCGGCTAGGTGCCCTCTTCCCACCCGGAGAGGTACGCCTTCTGGTCCGCAGTGAGCTCGTCTATGCGGATGCCCATCGTCTCGAGCTTCAGGCGAGCTACTTCTTTATCGATGTCGTCCGGGACGTCGTAGACGCGCTTCTCGAGGGACGCGTGCTGCGCGGCCAGCCATTCGCACGACAGCGATTGGTTCGCGAACGACATGTCCATGACCGACGCTGGATGCCCTTCGGCCGCCGCGAGGTTCACCAAGCGACCCTCTGCCAAGACGTATAGACGTCTGTCGCCGGGGAGCACGTACTCCTGGACCTGCTCGCGCACCCGACGAACGTTCGATGCCATCGATCGCAACATCGAAAGGTCGATCTCGATGTCGAAGTGGCCGGCATTCGCAAGGATCGCGCCATCCTTCATCACTTCGAAGTGTTCGGCCCTCAGAACGTGCTTGTCCCCCGTCACTGTGATGAAGATGTCTCCTTGAGCTGCAGCAAGTGAGCCGGGCATGACGCGGAAACCATCCATCGCGGCCTCGAGTGCCCGGATGGGATCGACCTCGGTAACCACAACGTCGGCGCCGAGACCTTTGGCGCGAGACGCAACTCCGCGGCCGCACATGCCGTACCCGCACACGACGACGGTGCGACCGGCGAACAGAACGTTCGTCGCCCGGATGACTCCATCGATCGCGCTCTGGCCCGTGCCGTAACGGTTATCGAACAGATGCTTGGTCATCGCGTTGTTAACGCTCACGATCGGATAACCGAGGACGCCACCGGCCTCCATCGCGCGCAGACGGATGACCCCGGTCGTCGTCTCCTCGGTTCCCCCGATGATCTCGGTCAACTGGTCGGGCCGCTGTTGATGCAGCATCGTGACGAGATCTCCGCCATCGTCCATCGTGATCATCGGGCGGCGGTCCAGCACTGCTTTTAGATGGCCGTAGTAGCCCGCGTCGTCGATGCCGCGGATCGCATAGACCGGGATGTCGTATGTCTCGGCCAGCGCCGCTGCGGTCTCGTCCTGGGTCGACAAGGGATTGGACGCGCACAGGGCCACGTCGGCCCCCCCGGCGGCGAGCGTGCGCATCAGGTTCGCCGTCTCCGTAGTTACGTGAAGACACGCGGCGATGCGGATCCCGTCTAGCGGTCTTTCTTTCTCGAAGCGTTCCCGGATCCGCGCGAGAACGGGCATTTGCCGGTCTGCCCACTCGACGCGCAACCGGCCCTCTGATGCAAGCGCGATATCTCTGATGTCCGACTCAGCCGTCATGCCTTCTCCTTCTCGTATCCGTCATAAGGCAGCTAGTTCGTTCTTCAACCGGCTCAGTGTCTCGACCGGACCGGGATCGACGTCGTTCAGGAACGCCATGTATATCGCCGCCAACTGCGTCAGCACTATCAGCGACAACAGCCTCGCAAGTGGGTTACGGCCCTGCGCGGGGACCTCGATCACTTGCTTGACGCGATCCTCGATCAGCCGCTTCGTTATCTCGAACCGCGTCGCGACACGAGGATGTTCGCTCGCCTGATCGCGCAGGAACACCACGCTCAGGTTCGCTCGCGACAGATCGATCAAGCGATTGAACCCTTCGAGTTCGTTGTGATCCAGCTCGGGCAGATAGTTCCAGAAAGCAGGGTTCTTGGCGTACTCGTTGATGTCGCACTTGAATCGCATCGCGGCAGTGCCGGTGGCGCCGGCCCCGTAGATCAAAGGCATCGATCCCGACAAGCGTCGAGCAAGATCCTTCGCCGGGTTCTCCGAAGTCGAATTCGATCGGTGACATCGAGCGACAACCTCTGCAAGGTCGGTCACCGCGTCCTTGACGTCCTCGTCCATGTCCGGAGCCAAACCCATCTGCATCAGTACGCCCAACAACGAGAGAGCGAGGTAACCGAGCGCGGATCGCGGCTGCAGTCCTCCGGGGACCTCGACGTGCGCTATGCCCGAATCTCCCGCGACCTCCGCGAGCTTGCCGCCCGACGAGATCGTCACCGCGCGAGCACCCCGTTCGTGTGCGGACCCCAGCGCGCTGAGCGTCTCTTCCGTGTTCCCAGAATGCGAGATAGCGATCACCAAGGAGTTGCGGCCTACCCATTCCGGGAGCGGTCCATACGACTTGAGCACGCGGAAGAACTCTCCCAATCGCGGCTCGAGCAATGCTTGAACAACATCACCCGCAACACCCGATCCGCCCATGCCGAGAACGACGATCGATGTGACTCCCGTGGCATCAGGAAGTTGCCGTCCGGCACGCCCTATCTCCCATCCGGCGGCACACTGCTCGGCGAATCCCTCTACGGTCCCGAGGATTCCCAGCGAGTCATGACGCGCCAGCGCTTCGGCGTCGTCGAGATCGATCACGGTTTGGTGGCTTCGTCGATGAGCATCACCGGGATGTCGTCGCGCACCGGATACCGGTAGCCGCACTCCCCGCGACAAACGATGACCTCCTCGTCCGTCAGGTATTCGACCTTTCCACGGCAGTTGGGACACACCAAGATCTCGAGCAACTTCGCATCAACAGCCATCTAACTCTCCCGGATCAGAGCGAGTACTTCGTCGCGTTTGGCTTCCATCATCGACTGCGTACGTGCCTCCAAGTTCAAGCGGAGCAAAGGCTCTGTGTTGGACGGCCGGCAGTTGAACCACCACTCCTCGAACTCGACGGTAAGGCCGTCGAGTCGATCTTGTCGCGCATCGGAATAATGCTTTGCCAGCTTCTCGATCACAGCCTGCTGGTCCGTTACCTCGGAATTGATCTCACCCGAATCTGAATAGCGCCGGAACCCTTCGAGCAGTCCGGAAAGTGGCACCTTTGCCTCGGACAGTGCTTCAAGTACCACGAGGGCCGCGATCATCCCGGAGTCGGCTCGGTAGTTGTCGCGGAAGTAGTAATGGCCGGAGTGCTCTCCGCCGAAGATCGCGCCGCTTTCGGCCATCGTCTCTTTGATGAACGAATGGCCCACACGCGACCGGATCGGCTTTCCGCCGTTCTCGACGATCACTTCGGGGACCACCCACGAACAGATGAGGTTGTAGATGACGCTCGCGCCGGGATTCTTTTTCAAGATGCGTTCTGCAACCAGAGCGGTGGTGAGTGACCCCGACACGAGGTCCGCTTTTTCATCGATCAGAAAGCAACGATCGGCATCCCCATCGAACGCGATCCCCAGATCGCAGCCACCGTCCCTGACGGCTTTCTGGAGGTCGGCGAGATTCTCTGCTTCGATCGGGTTAGCGGGGTGGTTCGGAAACGTGCCGTCGAGCTCGAAGTAAAGGGGGACGACTTCGAAGGGGAGGTTCTCGAACACGATCGGCACCGTCTTGCCGGCCATCCCGTTGCCGGCATCGATCGCCACCTTCAGAGCCCGAAGCGACCCAGCGTCGACGAATCCCCGGCAGTGCTCTCCGTATTCAGGCAGCACGTCCCGGGCTTCGGACCCGCCTTGGGAGCCCCCCTCCTCAATAGAAGCTGCCAGATCGCGGATCTCGATCAACCCACTATCGATCCCGATCGGGGCCGCTTTGCTACGACAGAGCTTGAGGCCGTTGTAGCGGGCGGGGTTGTGGGACGCCGTGAACATAGCCCCCGGTAGCTCGAGCTTTCCAGAGGCGAAATAGAGGGCGTCGGTGGACACCTCGCCGACGTCGACAACCGACGCGCCGGCACCCGAGGCGCCCGAGATGAACGCCTGGGCGAGCGCGGGAGACGAGGTCCGCATGTCTCGCCCCACGACGATGCGGTCGCCCTCGATCCACCGGGCGAAGGCGTTCCCGATCCGCCGGGCCACCCCCTCATCCAGCTCGTCCGGGTACACCCCGCGGACGTCGTAAGCCTTGAAGATCGTGGAAAGGTCGTCGCTCATGGGCGGCCAATCATAGGCAAGGCCCCCTCGAGGTCGACGAAGAACGTTGACGTTTCTCGTTGTGACTGTGACCATGTGCGTCCTGTGATGAGTGATCAAACCTTACTGACCGAGCTCGAGTGGCGGGAACGTGCCGCCTGCCTCGAGTACCCCGCGGTCTTGTTCTTCGGCCTCGACGACAGCGAATCGCCCGCCGAGCGCAGAGCTCGAGAAGACGAGGCCAAGAGCGTCTGCGCGCGCTGCGACGTCCGTCGGGAGTGCCTCGAATATGCCCTCGCCACCAAGGAGCCTTACGGGATCTGGGGTGGGCTGACCGAGATCGAGCGCAAGGCCTACTTGCGCGGCCGCGCCAGCTGACGTCTAAGAAGCGCCTCGCTCGCCGGCTCCGACCGGGGCGGGCGGCTCAGCTTTCCAAACTGAATGCCCGTCTGCGCGGCCGAGGGCCGAAAGAGGTCCTCGGTGAGAAGAGCGCTCGTTTCCGGGAATTCTTCTCGTCCCGCTCGATCCTGATCGTTCTGGCAAGGGAAGCAGCCGAGGTCGAGATCCCCCACGCCGCGCTGACCTTCGTGGAGGCGACCCCGGCAGATGGGCGGCGCTATGAGAAAGACATCGCCACGGACTCGGCTGCCACCTTCGCTGCCCGCTTGGGGCCGGGGATGCACTGCTTTTTTGCCATGGACGGCGAGCGGATAGTTCACGCCACTTGGGTGACGAGCGTCGCCGCATGGACCCGCGAGCTTCGGGCCTATCTGGTTCCGCCGGCGGGACACGCCTACATCTACGAGTCCTATACCTCCCCGGCGGCACGCGGACGGGGGGCTTATCCCTTCGTCCTCTTGCACATCGTCGCCTGGGCTGCCTCATCCGGCCTCACCAAGCTGTGGGTCGCCATAGAGGAAGACAACGCCCCCTCCCTGAGGGCGGTGGAAAAGGCGGGGTTCGCTCCCGAGTTCCAGATCTCCTTCTCACGGAGCCTCGGGCGTCTGGTGATCGAGCTACCGAGGCCCACCCCCGACCGGCTGGCCCTCGAGAAGAAATTTAGTGACGACGGGGGATAGCCAACAAGAGCAAGTCAAGCCATAATCACCGGGTTGGGGGCGGCTACAGGATTGTGGGCGCTCGGATGCCAGAAGCGAAGCGCCTCGTTGTTGAGTCCGTCTCACCCTCGGGGCTGCGAACCGGCACGACCCCCTCAACTGGCACCTGTTGCCGGCTATGGCTTTCGGCACCGAGCGCCCACATAACGTAAGAGCGCGCTCAGGGTGCGTTCGCCGAAGGCGCAGCAGGAGAGCGCCGTGGCGGACAGGCACAAGGGGGCGCGTTCTTACGCGTCGGGCTCCTCTAGGAGCGCCGAACCGGCCGGTTGGGAACTAAGAGGCGCGCGGCTTGGTGGCCGCGATGCTCAGAACGTCGTCGAGAGCGATCGTGTCGCCCTCACGCTCCCACCACTTGGACTCGCAGCGCCGGCACGAGAAGAACTGCACGGTCGCTTCGTCTTTCAAGTGGATCTCGATGTGGGTGCAGTCCTCGCCTCCACAATGCGGACACTGCATCATCGGGCTCTCCAATCGTGCGGCTTGCTCGAACTTCCAGATATTCCTACTTTTGGTTCAGTTACACCATCCCCCAAATAGGCCATTTCATGGCCACAAACGACTAGTTCGACGGCTCCACATCCGCGTGTGCTTCGTCGTGCGGCTTTGTCTTGCCGAGATACCGCGATTTCAGGCGGCCGTCCTCCCGGTAGTAGGCGTACCAGTAGGGGCCGTGAGGACAAGAGGTACAGCCCGGCTTCCCGCACCGGACCGACTGCAAGCGGTAGGTCACCGACGGCTTGCGGACTTCCGCGAAGGAGTGCTCGCCGCGAGCCTCGAGCAAGCCGCGGACGAAGATCGCGATCCGCCTGAGCCCGGTGACGTCCAAGGCTCGGATCTGCGCGTAGAGATCCTTCTCGTGGCTCATCGGCCTGCGAACAGCCTCGGAGCCCCGCGCTTGTCTTCGAGGACCCATCCCTGAGGAGGCTTTATCGCGTTGGCGCACCGCTCGCACAGGACGTACAGATGTGGCGAAAGATCGCCGGTCGGGGCGTCGGCGAGGGACGCGCGTTTCTCGGAGTAGTCATAGAACAGGACGGCCACGCCCGATGTCGTGCACCTTGGTTTCGAACAGAGCCGCATGAGCGAGAGGCTACGCGCGGCCCCCCGAAGAACGCCGGAATTGCGGGCTTTAGACGAGCGAGAGCTTGGAGAATGCGATCGCGGATCCGCCGAGCGCGATCAGCCCGTAGGCGATCACGAACCACGGTTTCGGATCGTGTCCGGTGAAGGGGAGGTTCTGACCGGAACCCGAACCGGAGGCCGACCCGTTCGCATTCCCTGCGGTCGACTGGTCCGATCCTTGCGATCCGTTGGAGCCCGACGACGACCCCGAGCCCGAGTTAGACGCGTTGGACGATGACGACGAGCTCGAACCGTTCGTCGCCGTCGACGAGCCTTGGGAGCCACCGGGATTGAAGGGGCCTCCCCCACCCGTCACCGTAGATCCCACTCCGCCGGTCCCACCAACCGGGGGAACGAAGGGGTCATGCGCGAGCGCAGGGGCACTACAGGCCAGGACGACGAAAGATGCCACGGCCGCGGCGGAGGTGACGATCCGGAGTTTGCGCATGGGAAAAGATTACTGCTCGCGACCAAGCGCCGCACAGTTAGGCTGCAACGCCTCTCAAGGAGGAACGATGCCGACCGCAGATCTTGGAGATTCGCAACTCTTTTACCGCGAGGCCGGCGAGGGTGACCCGGTGCTCGGGATCATGGGCTACTCGCTCGACTCTCGTTTCTGGGCCGGCCAGGTCCCGGCCGTGACCAAGAGCCATCGCTTCATCACGTTCGACAACCGTTCGATCGGCCGTTCGACAGGGGCCCCCCCGACCACGATCGACGAGATGGCCAACGACGCCCTCAGGTTGCTGGACCATCTCGGGATCGAAAAGACCGCCGTCTTCGGTGTGTCGATGGGTGGCACGATCGCCCAGCGCCTAACTCTCGACCATCCAGATCGTGTTTCTGCACTGATCCTCGGCGTGACGTGGGCGAGGCCCATCGAGTTCATGCGACGCCAGCACGCAGTGGCGCGCTCGTTCCTCGATTCGGACGGATCGAGCCAGGAGTTGCTCGAGATGACGATGCTGAGGATGTTCACGCCCCGATTCTTCGAAGTGGGCAAAGAGGCGATCGATCAGATCATCGCTGCCTTCACTTCCGCACCGGGGGGGCCGGGTATCCCGTCCCCGGAGTCGCTGCGCGGCCAGCTCGATGCCATGGACAAGCACGACACCCTGGCGGACCTCTCGAAGGTCGGCTGCCCGACGCTCGTTCTCGGCGGAAAGATGGACATGCTCGTCCCCTACTTCGCGGCCGAGGAGATAGCGGCCGGGATCCCAGGAGCGAAGCTGGTTACGTTCGAGACCGGACACGGCTGCATGGTCGAGGAGATGGATGCGTTCAACGCAGCCGTATCCGATTTCCTCGCTTCGGTTGTGTAACGAAGCGTACATAAGCAGGTTTTGTAATCTCGCAGCCCGTGGAAGACCTTTGGGAGCACTTCGCGGTCCTTATCGGGGCCGGCGCGCTGACCGTCCTCGGTACGGTCGCGGCGGCCTTCGCGGGTGGGGCCCCCCTACCCCAACGGGTCGAAGTGGCCCTCGCCGCGATAGTCGTCGAGCTCTTCGCGGCTCTCGGGGCCGCCTACGACCGGGCCTGGGCCATCGGCCTAGCACTCATCGACGCCGGCGCGCTGGTCGTTGCGTTCCGCATCGAGCACACCGAAGCGAAGCTGCTACTGGGGATCCCGGCGATCGCCGCATTGGCTCTCGCCATCGTGCACTCGATCGGGTTGTCATCGGCTCCGGCAGGCCCTGTGCCAGAGGTGCCCGAGCAAGCGCAGCCCAACCCCGAGCCCGACCCCCTGTAAGGCGGCACTCGCCGGCACCGATCACCTCAAAAAAAGGTACCGAACGGGTTGGCTCACCTGCCTCACTTGGCAGCCTTTGGCACCCCTCAAACCCGCCCCCCACGGGCCGATAAACCATCTATCGCCCATACATGAGGAGGGGCCATAATGGTTATTCGGAGTAGAGCAACCCAAGGGAGGCCCCTTATGGCACCGCGGAAGAGGAAGCTTTCGCTGCCGGACGGCAGGGAGGTCGAAGCGACGATTATGCCCTTCCAGTCGGGCGGGGAACATTGGACCGAATACCTGGTCGAAGACGGATCAGTCATCCGCATGAAGCTGGTGGCGACCGACATCCTTCGGCTGGACGGGGAGTACGACGACCAGGGGAACCCTATGTACATAATCCAATCCACAAACGTCACGGCAGTTACTGCGCCAGACGAGTTAAGGCGGAGCTAGGCCGTGGCAGTTAAGGCATGGGAGCCGTCGCCTTCCGAAGTGAACACGGCGAACGCAGATGAACCCGTCTTCATCTACCCGCACGGGTCAGCCACGGGGTTCCGTATCGTCGTA
>JAXDJM010000043.1:0-5787 GCA_034665605.1 Actinomycetota bacterium
CGCGAGCCAGACCCGGAGCCCGAGCCAGAGCCAGAGCCAGAGCCAGAGCCGGAGCCGGAGCCGGAGTTTCAAAAAGAACCAGAGCCCGAGCCAGAGCCAGAGTCCCAAAAAGAACCCGAGCCTGAGCCGGAGCCAGAACCCCAAATAGAACCGGACCGAGAAGAGCTCGAACCCAGCCGGGACCGGGCCGGTGCGGACGGCCGTCCGTTCGGCCCCCGGCGCGCTGCCCTCGAACAACGCCGTAGAAGACGGCGCCGGGCAACTCTTCACTCGGCTCTAGCACTCGCTCTGGCCCTGATCGTCGCGGCAGGTGCAGTAACCGCGGTCGTTGTCTTTTCAGGATCGGACGGGGACGGAAATCCTGCAGCCCGGCCGCACGGATCCGAGTCGGCACCCGCCACCGTTACAACGACACTGGTGGTCGGAACTTCGGAGAAGGATCCGGGGGCCGGCGCGTTGTGGCTCGCGCTCCTGTACATCGATCGCACCGGCGATCGGGGCGCGGTCGTTTACATCCCGCCTCATACGGCGGCTCAGATTCCGGGGCGTGGTCTTCTTGGCCTTGGTGAGTCGTTGTCGTCGGGTGGAATGTCGCTGTTGCTGTTGAGTGCTCAGAATCTTCTCGGCGTACCGATCGATCACTACATCGAATTGAGCGATCAATCTGCGCAGGTCTTGTTCGATCGGATAGGCCCGTTGACCGTCGACGTGCCGAACGACATCACGGTCCCCGTGGGGCATCAGGAACAGCGTGTGGTCGTTGCCGCCGGCCGTCAGCAGCTTGCTCCGGAGTTCTTGGTGAAGCTCCTCTACACCGCCGGCGTCGGCGGAGACGACATCGAATTGGGCAGTAGGCAGGTGGCATTCTGGACGGCTCTGTTCGCGCGGTTCGCAGACGATCCGGCGACGCTAGAGGCAGATGTGCGCGGGGCATCGACTGCCCTGGTATCGGATGCATCGCCTGCGGAAGAGGCTTCGCTTTTCAAGGATCTAGCTGCTCTTTCACTCACCGATCGAACGATCGCAACCCTTCCGGTCAAACCGGTGAGTGCCGGCGGCGAGGCCCTTTACCAGGCCGACCCGAGCGAGGTAGCGGCGTTCGTCCACGACACGTTCGCCGCCCTGCCTCCCGCCGATCACGAGATAAAGGTGCAGGTTCTGAACGGAAATGGGGTCCCGGGGATAGGTGAGGATGTTGCCAAGCGCTTGGTCGGCCATGGTTTCCGAGTCATCTTGGGGGGCAATGCCCCGCGTTTGGATTACGCCACGACTCGCATCGTCACTTATAGCGATACGCCGGAGGGGCTCGCTCAGGCACAGCGAGCCAAAGACCTGCTGGGCGTAGGTCAGGTGCAGGTCTCGGCGCAGACGCAAGGTATCGTGGACCTCACGATCGTTGTCGGAAAGGACTTCCTGCGAACGCGCTGAAGCGAACCACGAAGGATCAGGGCAAGGAACTGGTCCTCGCAGCCGCGACCGCGGCTTCTGGCAAGAAAGCCGAGCGGATCGCGATCCTGGATGTCTCGAATCAACTGGTTATCACCGACTACTTCCTCATATGTAGCGGGAACAATGACCGGCAGGTACGGACGATCGCAGAAGAGGTCGAACATGCCCTCAACGTGGGACACGGGATAAAGCCGTTCCGCAGAGAGGGCGAGCGGGAGGGCGTGTGGGTCCTCCTGGACTACGTCGATTTCGTCGTGCACGTCTTCCAGAAAGAAGACCGCGACTACTACAACCTGGAGCGCCTGTGGTCCGACGCTCCAGTGGTCGAGTTCCAAGATCCCTGGGAGGGAACCGATGAGCCAGCAGCCGCGGAGGCGACGTAGGGGTCGAGGAGGTCGCCGACGCTCGGGTGCGTCGAACAAACAGACACCTCAATCCCAGCAGCAGCAGGAGAAAGCTCCGGCCCAAGACGCGCAACAGCAATCGAGCGGATCGCGCCGTCGGCGGGGGAGACGGGGCCGCGAGCGGGCGGCCGAGATCTCCGCATCGCCGGCATCGTCTGAGGACCTGGTTCGGCGCCCGGCCGTGGAGCGTCCCGCGACCCTGACGGCTCCGCCCGACGGACAGACGCTCGAGCAAGTGATCGGGGACCTTCAGTCCGAGTGGGGCGTGCCGCAATATCCACAGGAGTACCGGATCACTTTGAAGGTTGCGGAGGAGAGGGACCGGCGACCGGTCGCACGGCCCCCAGATGCTCCAGTCGACGAACCCACTCCGGCCCCGGTAGAAGACGGAGCACCCCGCCGCGAAAAAGCCCCAGGGATGCACCGGCAGGTGCAGTCCGAAGGAGCGCCGAAGCGGAAACGAGGACGGCGTCGCAGACGTAGAGGCAGGGGGAGCGGCGGCGATAGTGCCGGCGGTGGAACCGGTGAACCCGGGACAGCCGAGTAGCGACTAGCCCGTAACAGTCTCTCGATCGAGGCGAGCGACCAGGTTGACAGCCTGAGTAGGACTAGCTCGCAGCAGTCTCTCGATCGAGGCGAGCGACCAGGTTGCGCACCTTCATCTCGATCTGATCTCGGATCCGAGCGACCTCGTCGGACGACTTGCCCTTCGGGTCCTCGAGATCCCAGTCCTCGGTCTCCACCAGGTTTGCCGGACACGCATCGGCGATATCGCATCCCATCGAGATGACGGCGATCGCCGAATCGAGCATCTCCTGAGTGATGAGGGTTCCGGGGCCGCTGTCGAGCTGCAGGCCCTCCTCTTGCATCGCGGCTATGACCTCGGGATGTGGGCGGGCGGCGGGCTCGGTTCCCGCCGATCGTGCCGCGTAGCGATCGCCGGCAAGTCTTTCTAGAAAGACTTGTGCCATACGAGAACGTCCCGCGTTGTGCACGCATACGAACAGGACGATCCGCCGGTCGTCGTCAGAGTGCCCTGAGGGCATGCTGACTTTCTGAGTGTGGATCTTTCCGACGCGGTGCATAGATGGAACCTAGCCTGCGTTGGGCTTACGTGCCTTCACGATTGCCGAGAACATCTGATCGACCACTTCGTGGGTCGGCGCGATGGACACGTCGACGAAGCCCGCAGAGCTCAAGCCCTTGTTGTACTCGTTAAAGCTCAGCGCCCCGGCGATGCAGCCCACGTATGAGCCGCGCTGCGCACGCTCGCCACTAGGGAGCTCGTCTGAAGCGATCACATCGCTGATTCCGATCCGGCCGCCCGGTTGGAGGACACGTGCGATCTCGTCGAAGACCTTCTGCTTATCGGCCGAAAGATTGACGACGCAATTCGAGATGACGACGTCGACACTCGAATCGGGGAGTGGGATCTCTTCGATGTAGCCCTTCAAGAACTCGACGTTATCGATCCCCGCTTCGCTCTTGTTCTTTTCTGCGAGCTCGAGCATCTCGTCGGTCATGTCGAGCCCGTATGCCTTGCCCGTCGGTCCGACGCGACGTGCCGACAGCAACACGTCGATGCCACCACCAGAACCGAGGTCGAGAACGGTCTCACCCTCGTTCAGATCTGCGACCGCAGTCGGATTGCCACACCCGAGGCTGGCTAGGACTGCGGCATCTGGCAGCTCGTCGCGCTGGGTGTTGTCGTAAAGGGAGCTTCCGAATTCGGGGCCATCACAGCACCCCGGGGCGCAGCATGACGCGGGACCATCGGCGACGGACAGCGCTGCTTCGGCGTACCGCTCGCGGACCTCTTCTCTGATATCGCTCACTTGCTCACACTCCTTCTGGTCACGACGTTTCCTAGGGATTGAAAAGCGGTTCGATCGAGTGAGTAATAGGCCCACGTGCCCCGCTGCTCGCGCTCGAGAAGGCCCGAATCGACAAGCTTCTTCAGATGGAAGCTCGTGGTCGGTTGAGACAGCCCGATGGTTGCAGTGATGTCGCACACACAAACGGGCTCACGCGTGTTGGCGAGAAGATTGACGATCTGAACGCGATGCGGATCGCCCAGGGCCCGGAAGAGACGAGCAGTGGCGGCGGCTTCCTCCTCGGACATCTCGGGGGCTCGCAGTGGGCTGCAGCATTCGACGACGGCAAGCTCGACGAACCCCTTAGCGGAAGCTCTTGTATCGACGTTCATCGATCCAAGAGTACCCACATACATCGATAGATGTCAATACAGGGTCCCGAATCCTTGCTGCCCTCCGCCTCTGATAGGCGCGCTGCTGAGGACCTTTTAAACTGCGCTGGGCCCGTAGCTCAATTGGTAGAGCGTTTCCATGGCATGGAAGAGGTCGTCGGTTCGATTCCGATCGGGTCCACCCACTAAGCTAGTTGCCCGGGTAGACCACCCGTGATGCGAATTTCGTGACCCCACTAGCCGGAGTCAGTCGCACGACGTAGAAGCCCGAATCACCGTCCGTGTACCAGATGTCGTGCGTCGCTTCGTCGTAAGCGGGTGCCGACATCGCAAAGGCACCGGCCTGGGTGGGGCTCTCGCCGGCCCCCGGCATCAGAGGCTTGTTGAAGTAAGCAACCTCACGCGGGTGCGCGACGTCACGGATGTCGAACACGCGCAGGCCCGACATGATGAAGCTGCACGCGACGATGTTGGGATCCACCCGGCTCGGTAGCGAGCAGTAGTGGCCCTGGTAGCCCTGGAACGGCTGATCGTCGCCGGGATCGGCGGTCTGGCCTCCCTTGTCGACTGCAAGTCGCATCTGCGAGACGACGAACGGCTTCTTCTCGTTCTGGATGTCGATGATCCTGGCCGCGCCGACATCTGCACCGGAACCGAACTCGTCTGTTTCGAGCAGGTACTTGTGACCGTCCTGGGTGAAGGGAGTCGCGTTCTGGGGCGTGCTCACGTTCGACCAAGTAAGCCTGCTGACGATCGGAACAGTTGGGTTGATGACTCGTTTCTGGATCTGACTGACGTCCAAGATCGTGAGCCCTATGAAACCCCCATTAAGGGCCTTCTCGGCTACGTAAAGGCGGTTTCCGTCGTTGCTCACGGACACGCCGTGGGGTTGATAGTCCAAGGACGCCCACAGGATCTTCGGAGTTTTGGGATCCGTCAGATCTACTGCGGCCAGAGAATGCCCATACAGAGACGACACATAAAACGTCTTACCGTCTGGCGAGAACCCGCCCTCGTGTCCGAGGATCCCCATCGGGCTTGACGACTCGAGCACCGGGTGACGGCAGTCTTCCTTGACGCTGTAGACGTCGACGAAGCCGGGGTTCCACGTCGGGTACCCCATGTCTGCTACGAGCAGCCCCCGTTTCTGGTTGAGGCGCACCGACTCATGGGGCGACAGCATCGCCGGCGTCTTCAACGTATCGGTGAGGACCGGTTTTGCGGGGTCGTGCATGTCCATCACGTAGACGCCGGGACCTTCGGTTCCCTCAGCGGGAACGTGCGCTGGGAAGAGCAACGTGGAATCCCAGTACGCGCACTCGTGCCCGCTCTTGTCGACGTAGCGCTCGACCCTGTAGCCGCCGGTCTTCCCGTAGTGGGAGACCTCGCGTGCGTTGCAGTAGTAGCCCTTTGCCGCGCGACCGGAATCGAAGTCGGCTTTGGGTGCTTTCCCCTGAACCTTCTCGGGGAGCGACCCCTGATCGCAGGCGATGTCTTTCGTGGGGGCTGCCGCGTGAGCAGGAGCCCCGGTGGCGTCGCCGGGGAACGCGCCCCCGATCGCGGCTGCAGCAACAGCAGTGGTGATGGCAACCGACCAGAATCGCGTGACGGCACGCATTGGGACCTCCCTGGGGGAATCGTCCGGTTTATGAGTATTTCGGGGCCGGGCTTCCGGATTCCTACCTCGGGCGCCACTCCACCTAACATTCGTGCCGTGAATCCATGGGG
>JAXDJM010000044.1:0-3965 GCA_034665605.1 Actinomycetota bacterium
TGGAAGGCTCTTGAGTGCCGAACAGTTGACTGATCGCGTCCTGGAACGTGTTCCCCATAACCGTGTCTTGACCGAACACGACCACGACCCGTTTCAACTCCGGGTTACCGACGTTCGAGGCGGTAACGAAAAGAGGTTGCACGTACAGGATCGAAGTGTTGATCGGCAGAACGATCTGCGAACCGAAGATGACGTTCGATTCGCCACGGCCCAAGAGAGTGAGCTCGGCAGAGATCTGCGGGTCTTGCTTTATGAGGTTATTGATCTGAAGCGGCGAGAAGATGACGCGCGAGCGCGGGAACTCGAGCACGTTCAGGTCGCCGTAGGTACCCGGGTCCGAACCCGCCGTCATGTACGAAACCATGTTGTCGCGACCGCGCGGCGTGAACGCGCGCGTGAGCAAGAACTGCTGCGATTGGCCGGGTAGATTGATGAGTAGATACGTCGCGGGAAGCTCCGCGGGCTCCTGAGTGGGATCGACCGCGAACTGGGATCCAGATAACGGGTTCGATGCGACCGACCACGCGTCTTCTTTCTGATAGAAGGCCGCGGGATCCGTCATGTGATACGTCGTGTAGACCTCGGACTGGATGTCGAACAGGTCTTCGGGGTAGCGGAAGTGCGCTTGCAGGTCTGCGGACGGCTCGCCGGCCGTGAACAGCGCCGGGAAGACCTTCTTCCATGCCTGGATCAACGGATCGGTTGGGTCTACGACATAGAACTTCATCGAGCCCGTGTACGCGTCGACCACGACCTTCACGGAGTTGCGGATGTAGTTCACACGTCCATGCAGCGAACCCGACTGCTGCGGATCGACTAGTGAGCTTGCGTCGAATCGCTGCGAGTACGGGTAGTACGGCGTCGACGTGTACGCATCGAGCACCCAGTCGAGCCGCCCATCGACCACCGCCATGTACGGGTCGTTGTCCAGCGACAGGAACGGCGCGGCCCGCAAGACCCGGTCGCGCACGTTCTTGTAGATCATGATCCTGGAGCCCGAGTCGATGAGGCTCGACAACACCAGGTTCGGGTCGCCCTCACGGATCGCGAACATCACGCGACGCAAGAAACTCCCGACCGGGATCCCTCCGGTGCCGGTGTATTTGGTGTGCTCTACCCCGCCGACGTTGGTCGGGAAATCGATCTCGTCCTGTTTGGAGTCGACCACCGAATACTCACTCGGCTTGAACGACTCCCCGTAGTAGATCCGAGGCTGCGTTGGACTGATCGTCTCCGCACCGGGGGCCACGGTTCCGGGAACGTCACTCACCAAGAAAGACGGCTGTCCCTCTTTGGTCGAGCCGTTCGCAAGGCTCGCAACGATGCCGTAGCCGTGTGTGTAGGCGAGGTGGAGGTTCGCCCACGTCTTGGAGCGCGGCTGCAGATCGTCCGGCGCGATCTCGCGAGCAGACAAGAGAACCTGCCGCGTCTGCCCGTCGACCTGATACCGATCGACGTCGACGTCTTTGAACAGGTAGTACGTGCGTAGCGACTGCAACTGAGCGAGCGATTGCTGCTCGACGTTGGGATCCCACAACCGCACATTGCTGAGAAGAGGAGCGTTTGCCTGTACGTCGGCAGAAGTCAGGTTCGTCCCGGCGTCGAAGGTCTGCGGACGGACGTCGGTGAGATCGAAGCCCGCGCGCGTCGCGTCCAGGTTCCTCTGGATGTAAGGACGCTCCCTCTGCGATTCCTGAGGCTTGACCGAGAAGTTCTGTACGAGGAATGGGAACAGGGCCCCCGCCAAGATCGACATCAAGACCCAGATGCCGACGGCGGTGATGGGGAGTGAAAGTCGGCGGAAGCGGATGTTCGCTATGAATAGCCCAGCCGAAACCACGGATATCGCTGCCAACAACGTCAGAGCGGGTAGATGGGCGTGCACGTCGGTGTAGCTCGCGCCGTCCACGACACCGCGCGACGAGAAGTCGAGACCAAAACGTCCGACCCAGTACTGGACCGCCTTCACCAGCGCCAGCAAGCCCAAGAGAACCGAGATGTGCCCGAGCACTGCCGGAGCGACGCCTCTGATCCCGCGCTCGGGAGCGATCGCGCCGTGGAAATAATGCGCGGCGAGCGACACCAGCACTGCGGCGAGCAGCGCGAACCACAGCCACTTCAAGACGGAGTTGTAGAACGGAAGCTGAAACACGTAGAAACCGATGTCCTTGTGGAACTGCGGGTCTTTGACCCCGAAGCTCACACGGTTGGCCCACAACAAGAATGTTTTCCAAGAGGCGGTCGCGCCGACCCCCGCGATGAAGCCGATGAAGATCGCCACCCCTGCTCGCAACCACCCTAAGTAAGGGCCCATGAGCTCGCGGTAACGCTCCATCGGGTCTATCCGCCGGCCGCCCTCGATACGTGGGACTCGGTAAGCCGGAGTCATCCGCCCTGCAAGGATCAGGTTGACCCACACGATCAACGCCGTGATCAGCCCCACGACTAAACCCACACCGAATTGACTGCGCAAGCTGGTCCACAGGACGGTGGTGAAGCCGACCTCCCTGAACCACAGGACGTCGGTGTAGAAGCGAGCGAGGCTGAACAGGATCAGGATGAACGCGACCACGGCCGCGATGATCAGTATCCGGATGGCGCGGCGACGGCGACGCCTATCGACCAGCATGGCCCGCAGAGTAAACGGTGCGGCGCCCTACCCAAGGTTTCTGCTACGCCGTGAGGGCGTCCCTAATCTCTCGCACGAGGTCGTCCGGGCGGAAAGGTTTTCCAACGAAACGCGCGCCCGGCCACTCACCGGGATCGCCCGAGGACATCCCCGACAGGACCAGAACGGGGATGGACGAGGTCCGCTCGTCCGCCATCAGCTTTGCGTAGACCGCCTTACCGCCCATCTTCGGCATGAGGTTGTCGAGGAGGATCACGTCGGGTCTATGTGCCAGCGCCATCTCGAGAGCTTGCTCGCCGTCCTGCGCGATGACCACTTCGAACCCTTCATCCTCCAGAACGAACTGGATCGTCATCCGTACGCCGGAGTCGTCTTCGGCTACCAGCACCACAGGGGCCCCCATCGAGAGCCAATGTACCGGCTCCGGACGCGAGACTTAGTTCGAGAGAACACCCTCCAAGAGGCTCGTCGGGGTCGCCGAAGGGAACACGGTCGGTATCTGACACGAAAGGTTGTTGCACGCCGTGGGGGTCGGCTCGGGCCTCGGGTTGCCTCCGCTTCCGCCATCCCCCGGATTGCCTCCACTCCCGCCGTCTCCCGGATTGCCGGAGCGGGGGTTGTTACCCCCAGGAGCCTGAGGTCCGGTCGCCGGGCCCGTGTTGCCCGTGCGCGCGCTGTTCGCCGCTGCCACCGTGAATGCGGCTGCTTTGCCAGAGCCGCCTGCGACGGCACCCGTCCCGAGCACGACGTCCTGGAGCGACGCGAGCAATGTGTCGAACTTCACGTTCATGATCGCGGCCGCAACCGCCCAGCGAGCGCCCGAGTCGAACAGATGGAACGCCCTTTTGAGAGCCGTCTTGAACGACCCTTTCTTCACGCGCAGTGCGATCTCGAATGCGGTGAGCAGGTCGGAGGTCTTGCGGTGCAGATACGGCGTCACGGCCGAAACGTCTCTACTTCCTGCAAGAGCCTGGAAATAGGCGAGGTTGGGTCGTGATCGGCCGAGCTGACGTTGTAAGCCGGTGATCAACGGAGTGAGGTCCTGGTCGAGGCTAACGACGTCCTTCAGATAGGTCGCGTCCCACGGATCGTTGTCATTCAAGCGGTAAGGCTGTGCACTGCGAAGCGCACTGGCCGCCGATGCCACTTGGAAGAGACGCGGAACGGTGATCCGCGGTTGACCCGGCGAAGAGAGTCGGACGTCACCCGAATAGCTCGCGGCACGAGACGACGAAGATCCCTGATCTATACGAACCTGCGCATGCGATGCGTCGGCCTCGATGCCCGAAAACGTGAGCTGCATCGGCTCGGAAGCATCGGCGAGAACGCTTCCGGT
>JAXDJM010000045.1:0-3099 GCA_034665605.1 Actinomycetota bacterium
GACTGAACATCCCCATGTGCCACGAGCGCCACGCCATCATCCCCACCTTGGGCGCGTTGCCGTAGTCCTGGTCGATCTGGTCCGAGAACGTCGTCACGCGCTCGATGGCAGTGGTGCGTCCGGAAAAAGCATTGGCAACCTTGCCGTTCGATGCCCGGTACTTGATGCCGACGACTCCGTGAACATGCGGATAAACGCCCGTACCGATACTCGAGTGGGTCGCAGGGGTTATCGAGGGCGACGATCCGATCGTGGCGTTCACGTAAGAGGTTCCCTGCCGTTCGAGACGGGCGAGGTTCGGCCACGCATCGGGCCACCGATCGAGCATGTCGCGCCCGGCTCCGTCCCACACGATCACCATCACCAGCTTGGGCACACCCGCTGCTCCCGTGAGAGCGCTGCTAAGAACGCGACCACCGCGCGGCGCCACGCTCGCACCCATCAACTGCGCCACCGTCGGATAGATGTCGACGACGCTCGCGGGATCTTGCACTTGCCCCTGCTCGGCGACGCGACCCGGTCCGTAGAGCACGAGGGGAACCTGCTGAAGGTATTTCCACGGCCCCGAGTGGTTGGGGACCACGAACGTTCCGGAGTAGTTGGGATATTGCGGGACCATCGTGATGTCTTCGGATCGCTTCGGGTCGTGACCGCGCCAGATGCGCAGCAGGATCTCTTTGCTCAGAGCGCAGCCGCGCGCGACCGGGTCTTCGGAAGAGAACGTTCTCTTATCTGCGGCGAGCATCTGAGCCGGTGACTCCGGGGCGGTTGACCCGGTGCACGCTGCAAGAGGGACGAGCGCGACGAACAGCATGACCGCCGCAGCGGCGCGACCACGGATCACCTACAGGGTGCCCGGGATGCGAAGCGGCCGACGCGGCCAGTTGTTGAGCCCGACGCGGATCTTGTAGCGCAGCCTTTTCCTGTCGGCATCGGTCATGGTCAATCCTTTGCCGGCCAGATCTTCTTGCCATTGCGCGACGAGCTTTCCTAGCTTGCGCGTGTTCGCTCCCGGCGCCCATCTGACCTTTACCCCGCCGAACCATGCGTGGATGCGGTCGCCGATCGCCCCGAAGGGCGCATGATCGCGGCCGATCCGCAAAGCAGCTAAGGCCGTTACGGCGGGCTTCGGGTTGAAGCCCACCTCGTAGGGATAGAGGTGGAGCTTGATCGGGCCTCGGAAGAGCAGAAGCGGCGTGGTTGCCAGTTGGTCGGCGCGCTCGGTCAGCGCGTCGATCGCCTCGGGATAAGTCATCCCCGAAACGTCGATCGAGTCCACCTCGACCCCGTGATGGATCCGGCCCGCGCTGATCCCGATATCGACCACGACTAGATAGACGAACACCAGCGCCAAAGCGCTGACTGCGAGAACGATCTTCGTGCGGAGGGACAGATCCATGGGGCAAGTATCGCGGTGGACGGGTGGTTATCGGCGGGAGCGGGTGAGCCGGGCTACGAGGACACGCCACAGGAACACGGGGTTGCCGAGGATGTAGCGGCGCCACATCCGTGCGGGCTCCTGGGTGAGGCGATAGATCCACTCGATCCCCATCCGATTCATCCAGGTGGGCGCCCGGCGCACGTGGCCGGCAGAGAAATCGAAGAACGCACCAACACCTACCCCGAGGCGGACACCGGTTGCCGCCAGATGATCTCGGAGCCACAGCTCCTGGCGAGGATTGCCCATCGCCACCATCACGACCGACGCTCCCGAAGCCTTGATGCCGCCAACGATTGCGTGGTCGTCCTCGAAGTAACCGTCGTGCACCCCCACGATGTCGAGTGCGCCAATGCGGCCGCGCAGTGCATCCGCGGCGCGCTCGGCCACGCCGGGCCTCGCGCCCAGCAGGAACACGGGCCACCCTCGGGAGGCCGCTTCCTGCAGGATCACGGGATTGAAGTCCGACCCGTTGAGGTTCGCCGGGAGCCGGTCACCCTGCACCCGAGCGGCGATCGCGATCCCGGCCCCGTCACCGAGGACCAGGTCGGCGCTTCGCAGGACGGCCCTGTAGGCCTCGTCGCGGTGGGCGAGATTCACGGAGTGAGCGTTCACGTAAGCGCACAGAGCCGGGCCCGGCGCGTCGTGAAGCCGCACGACCGCGGCCTGGGCCTCGGCGAGCGTGAGCCTGGCAACCGGCACTCCGAGCACATCTATGCATTCCACGGGGGCCGAGTCTGCCAGCATGTAGCCCATGCACGTGAAGAGCTTGTGGCGTTATCCGGTGAAGTCGCTGCTCGGCGAGGAGCTCGATTCTGCCGGCGTGACCGTCGCCGGGATCGAAGGCGATCGCGTCTACGCCCTTCGCGACGGGGACGCGGTCCTGAGTGCCAAGAGAACGGGATCGCTCTTCGGTGCCGCTGCGAGATACCTGGACGGCCACGTCGAGGTCCGGTGGCCGGACGGAACCACCTCGCGCGACGGAGACGGCGATCTCGACGCCAAGCTGTCGCAGTTGAGCGGACGCGAAGTGGTGCTCACCGATCGATCGCGCGCCGGCACAGTGGACATCGTCACGGGCCCCGACTCGACTACGACCGAAGGACCCGATGGGAGGTTCTCGCCGCCTCGAGGAACGTTCTTCGACTCCGCACCGATCCACCTGCTGACGACGTCGAGCTTGGCGCACTTGCGCGCGCTCTACCCCGATGGCTCTGTCGACGAACGGCGCTTCCGACCGAACATCGTCGTCGACACCGGAACCGACGCAGTCGTGCAAGAGCAAGGTTGGATCGGACGCGAAGTAAGCATCGGCCCGGTCGTGGTCCGCGTCATCAAGTCGTGCAAACGATGCGTGATGACCACACATGCGCAGTCGGAGCTTCCACAAGACAGAGGCATCCTGAAGACACTTGCGCGGTCGACCGGTAACTCTCTAGGCGTCCTGGCAGAAGTCATTACGCCGGGCATCGTGCGAGTGAACGATCCTGTAACCCCCGGCTAGGATGCCGGGCTAAACGGAGGCTAGATGGCCGCTCCAAACGTACTGCTGCTTGCGATCGACTCTTTGCGCGCCGATGCGGTTTTCGGCGATCGAGTAAGCACCCCCAACATCGATGGCTTCGCGCGCTCGGGTGCTGCCTTCACGCAATGCGTCTCGA
>JAXDJM010000046.1:0-12195 GCA_034665605.1 Actinomycetota bacterium
CGGTCGCTGCCGCTCCAGCTGCGCCGACCCTTCCGTCGGGCGTGACACACGGGACCACCGGCGGGACGCGCTTGCGGCCCGAAGACGAGGTTTCGACCGAAGCGCAGTTCGAGGGCCAGCAAGCGATGTACGAGCGCCGGAAGTTGATAGACGAGCTCGTGGCAACGGGTGTTCCATCTGTGGCGGCCGCCGGCACCGGTCGCTCTCGCGCCCCGTGGCTTGCCGTCTTCTACCTGATCATCCCGATCGTCGTGGTCATGCTTCTGGCCAACAACAACAACTCGACCGCGGCGCCAGGAAGCGGACCGTCACCGAGCGCCTCTGCTGCATCGGGCGGCGGCGGCCTCACGATCACTGCGCACAACATCGCGTTCGATACGTCGGACCTCACCGTGCCTGCGGCCGGAGGCAAGTTGACGTTCGTCAACCAGGACTCGACCACGCACAACTTTGCGATCTTCAAGGACAAGTCGGCCGCGGACCAGCTCTTCAAAAGCCCGGACGTGGGTGCGAATCAGACCGTCGATCTGACGCTTCCGAAGCTCGACAAGGGCAGCTATTACTTCGAGTGCCAGTACCACCCGACATCGATGAACGGAACCCTCACGGTCAAGTGAATCGAGGCTGAAGGTAGGTAATAGACTGCTTCAGGCGCTCGTGAAACTTTTCACAAGCGTGTGACCCGGCACGATCTGCCGTTCGAAGGGAGGGCCGCCGTGTCGACCGAGTTCGACATCGCCATCGTGGGTGGAGGTCCTTCCGGCGCTGCCGCAGCGCACTACCTGGCGACCCGGGGGCACTCCGTCATCGTGTGCGAGAAGAAGACCTTCCCGCGCGAGAAGACGTGCGGAGATGGCCTCACCCCTCGTGCCATCAAACAGCTCCAAGAGATGGGCCTCGGTGAAGAGTTGCGGTCGTGGGAGCCCGTCGAGGGACTGCGCGTCCATGCCGCAGGCAAGACACTCGAGTTGCCGTTCCCCAAATTGGAGCAGTGGGTCAACTACGGCCTCGTCAAGCCGCGCAAGGACCTCGACAAGGTGGTGCTCGACAACGCCGAGAGGGCAGGAGCGAAGGTTCTGTATCACACGCAAGCCGTCGAGCCGATCTTCGATCGCGGGGTGATGTCGGGCTTCCTCGCGAAGCGCGACGGCGAGGACGAGATCATCCACGCCAAGTGGGTCGTATGTGCTGAGGGGGCCGCGACGAAATTCGCGAGGTCTCTCGGACGCGTCCGCGACTCCGAGTATCCGATGGGCTTTGCCATCCGTCAGTACTTCGATTCGCCGATGCAGCATTCGGGTTGGTTCGAGGCTTATCTCGACGTTCGCTCAGACGGCGACTCGTTGCCCGGTTACGGCTGGGTCTTTCCTGTTGGTGACGGAACCGTTAATGCCGGCGTTGGGTTGCTGTCGACGTCCGACCACTGGGGCCAGGTGAACCTGAACCTGCTGCAACGCGCGTTCATCAACTCGGTTCCGAAGGAGTGGGGGATCAGTGAAGCGACCGCCGTCTCTAAACCTCGCGCCGGGCGGTTGTTCATGGGAGGCAGCGTGTGGCCGGCTCACGGACCCGGGTTCGTCTTGGTCGGCGATGCAGCCGGGATGATCAACCCGTGCAACGGTGAGGGGATCGCGTACGGGTACGAGACGGGCCGCATGGCAGCCCGCCATCTAGACGACGCACTGCGCTCCGGATCGTCGGTGGTATTGCCCGAATACACACAAGAGCTCGAGGACACGTACGGCGCTTATTACCGGCTCGGACGCAGATTCGTGAAGACGATCGGGCATCCCGCGGTGATGGAGAAGCTTGTGTCAATGGGGATGCAGTCGAAGTCCGTGATGAGCTTCGCGTTCACGATGATGTGCAATCTCGAGGATGCTCACGCGGAAAGTGCCGAGCAACTCGGTATCAAGGCTATGAAGAGGCTCGCCCGACTGAAGCCATGACTCTTCCCGCGTACCTTCCGATCCTGTTCCTCGTGATCCTGTCTTCGCTATTCGCGGTGGGCTCGATGATCGCTGCTTCGAAGCTGTCGCCGCGTCGCTGGACCCCCGCCAAGCTCGAACCGTACGAGTGCGGCATCGTTCCAGAGGGCGACATCGAGGGCGAGAGATTTCCCGTCAAGTTCTATCTAGTAGCGATGTTGTTCATCCTGTTCGATATCGAGACTGTCTTTCTCTATCCATGGGCCGTGATCTACGACGAGCTTCGGGTCTTCGGATTGATCGAGATGGGCACGTTCTTCGCGTTGCTCCTGGCGGCATATGTGTACGTGTGGAAGCGGGGAGGCCTCGAGTGGGCGGAATAAGCGACACCGCGGGTTCGAACTTCATCACCACGCAATTGGACAAGCTGGTGAATTGGGCGCGCACGTCGTCGCTGTGGCCGGCAACCTATGGACTGGCCTGTTGCGCGATCGAGATGATGGCTACGACGATGCCGCGTCACGACCTCGCACGATTCGGGATGGAACGCTTCTCCGCATCGCCTCGCCAATCGGACCTGATGATCGTTGCGGGCCGGGTGTCGCAAAAGATGGCCCCCGTCCTGCGTCAGATCTACGATCAGATGACCGAACCGAAGTGGGTCATCTCCATGGGGGCGTGCGCCTCGACCGGCGGCGTTTTCAACAACTACGCGCTCGTCCAAGGCGTCGATCAGATCGTGCCCGTAGACATCTACGTTCCCGGGTGCCCCCCGCGGCCCGAGATGCTCATCGACGGAATCATGCTCTTGCACGACCAGATCTCGCGCGGCGAGTACACGACCGAACGAGTGGCCGGATGAGCATCCCGCAGGTGCAGCCGCCGGATGGGCCCGGCGAGCAACAGTTCGTCGTTGCGGACGAATGGCGCGACACGGCCATCTCCTTCAAACGAGACGGGTGGGCATGCATCGACCTGTGCGGTGTCGACCGCGCCGGACTTGCCGACGCCGGCGGACGTTTCGAGATCGTCGTCCAACTTCTGAGCGAACGCGATAAGTCTCGTAAGACCTTCCACGTCTTGGCCCAAGGGGACCCCCCGACCGTCCCTTCGGTCGTCGACGTGTGGCCGACCGTGGACTTCATGGAGCGCGAGGTCTACGACATGTTCGGTGTCAGCTTCGACGGTCACCCGAACCTGCGGCGCATCTTGATGCCCGACGAGTGGGAAGGCCATCCGTTACGCAAGGACTACGGTGTCGGCAAGGTCCCGTTGCAGTTCATCGAGCAACCGATGATGCAGATCGATTCGCCGGGACAGGCTCCCGACCACGAAGAGGGTCGCGCTGACGTCGACCGCCTCGGCCAGTTGGATCAAGCGTCCGAAGAGCCTGTATGAGCGTTACGGCAGAGCGGATCGTCGATCTGATCGAGCGCGGCGGCGAGGGTGCGTTCGTCGAGTCGATCGATGAGGCCGCAGATCACATGGTCATCAACATGGGGCCGGTTCACCCTTCGACGCATGGTGTCCTTCGGCTGATGCTCGACCTCGACGGCGAGAGAGTCCTCGGCTGCATGCCGATCATCGGCTACCTGCACACAGGCATGGAGAAAGAGTGCGAGGACCAGAACTGGCGCGGCGCCGTGACGATCGTTACGCGCATGGACTACCTGGCGCAGATGTTCAACGAGCAGGCCTACTCCATGGCGGTCGAAGCACTTATGGACATCGAGGTACCCGACCGGGGCCGCTACATCCGCACGCTGATGGTCGAGGTGAATCGACTCACTTCACATCTCGTGTGGTTCGGCACGCAGGGACTCGACATGGGTGCTATCTCGGCGATGTTCTACGGATTCCGCGAGCGCGAGATGATCCTCGACTTCTTCGAGATGGTCACCGGTTTACGGATGAACAACGGCTACATCATCCCGGGCGGTGTGTGGGAAGACCTCCCGGAGGGATGGGAGCGGGCCGTCGACGCGATCACCAACGTGATGCCTAAGCGGATAGCCGAATACGAGTCCTTGTTGTCGGAAAACCCCATCTTCTTGGAGCGGACCAAGGGTGTCGGTGTACTGACGCGCAACGATGCTCGGGCCATCGGGGCTACCGGTCCCATCGCGCGCGCTGCCGGAGTCGACTGGGACCTGCGCAGAGACATGCCGTACGAGGCCTATGGCGACGTGACTTTCGACGTGCCGACGCAAACCGCGGGCGACGTGTACGCGCGCTACCAGGTGCGCGTGGCCGAGATGATCGAGTCGGTGAAGATCATCGAGCAGCTCAAGGACAAGATGCCGTCCGGTGATTTCCGCAACATGGACCCGAAGCTGACGCCGCCCCCGCGACGCGAGCTCAACCGCTCGATGGAGGCGGTCATCCACCACTTCAAGCTGATGACGCAGGGGTATGCCGTTCCTCCGGGCGAGGCGTACCGCGCGGTCGAGTCACCTCGTGGCGAGCTCGGTGCTTACGTCGTGAGTGACGGAGGCACGTCGCCGTACCGGTGCCACGTGCGCGACCCGTCGTTCGTGAACCTGCAGTCGCTCGCACCGATGGTCACCGGCGGTCTCGTCGCGGATCTGATCGCGTCGATCGCGAGCGTGGACCCCATCATGGGCGGAGTCGACCGGTGAACGTTCTCGATGCCGAGCGGCTCGAAGAGGCGCGGGCCATCATCGCCAAGTATCCGAACAAGCACTCGGCGATGTTGCCGTTGCTGCAGCTCGTTCAATCGGTCGAGGGGTACGTGACCGAGGCGGGGATGCGAGACGTCGCCGAGCTTCTGGATGTGACTCCCGCCCACGTGCTGTCGTCGTCGAGCTTCTACACGATGTTGAAGAAGCGACCTCAAGGCACTTATCTGGTCTCCGTGTGCCGCAATCTGTCGTGTACCCATCTCGGCGGCCGCAAAGTGATGAATGCGTTCGAAGAACGTTTGGGGATCTCTGTTGGCGAAACGACTGCCGATGGGAAGTTCAGTCTCGAAGCGGCCGAGTGCCTGGCGACTTGTGACGGTGCACCGAGCCTGCAGATCAACTACGAAGACTTCTACAAAGTGACCCCCGAGGATGCGCGATCGCTGATCGACCGGCTCGAACGCGGCGACGAGGTCACGAGCGTCCGCGGGCAAACGGTCAAGACGTCGCGCGAGATCGCGCACGAGACCGCTCTTGCCGGAGCGCGTTTGCCGGGGACGGCGGGGGATCATTCGGCTCGTCTCATCGGCGGCGAGACCCCACGTGCCGACACGGCCCCCGGATTCCGACCGAAACCAGGTGACGACGAGGATCTAGATGCCTGAAGAGGCATTAGTCACGACCCGTCGGTTGCGCGCCTTCCCACAAGACTCGTGGTCTATCGATCGCGTGCTCGACGAAGGCGGTTACGGATCGGCTCGCACGGCGATCCGGGACATGACCCCCGATGAGGTGGGCGAGCTCGTCAAGGCGTCCGGCTTGCGCGGCCGCGGAGGTGCCGGATTCCCGACGGGGATGAAATGGTCGTTCGTGCCGAAGGACGTGTTCCCGCGCTACGTCGTCGTGAACCACGACGAGGGCGAGCCCGGAACCTTCAAGGATCGTGAGCTCGCAGAAGCCGATCCCCATCAGCTGATCGAGGGGATCACGATCGCGGCGTGGGCGGTGGGGGCCGAGAAAGCATTCATCTACTGTCGGGGCGAGTTCTCGCTCGGGTCGCGCAGGCTCGATCAAGCCATCCGCGATGCGTACGCGCGCGGGTTTTTGGGCCGCGGGGTGTTCGGATCTAATTTCGACTTCGACATCGTCTTGCACCGCGGAGCCGGCGCCTACATCTGCGGTGAAGAGAGCGCGTTGTTGGACTCGCTCGAGGGCTACCGTGGTCAACCGCGACTACGGCCTCCGTTCCCCGCGGTCAAAGGCCTCTACGGCCAACCCACCGTCGTGAACAACACCGAGACCCTGTCGACGTTGCCATCGTTGATCGCGAACGGGTCCGATTGGTTCCGCCAATGGGGAACCGAGAAGTCGCCGGGGACGAAAGTCATCTCCGTATCGGGACACGTGAACAAACCGCGCAACTACGAAGTCCCACTTGGAATCCCGCTCGGCGATCTCCTGGAACTGGCCGGTGGGATGCGCGACGACCGGCCGATCAAGGCGATCATCCCGGGCGGCGCGAGCGCGCCCCTTCTAACGGACACGAACGTGAATATGGATTTCGAATCGCTCAAGGACGCCGGCACCATGCTGGGCTCGGGCGCAGTCGTGTTCATGGACGACACGACGTGCATGGTGCGCAACGCTCTCGTAACGACGCAGTTCTTCGAACACGAGTCGTGTGGCAAATGCACACCCTGTCGCGAGGGAACGTGGTGGGCGCTCAAGATCCTCGAGCGCATCGAACACGGCGAAGGTCGGACCGAAGACATGGATCTGCTGCTCGACATCGCGAACGGTATCGACGGCCGGTCCTTCTGCCCCCTTGGCGATGCAGCCTCGTGGGCGCTTCGCTCCAACGTCAAGTTGTTCACCGAAGAGTTCCAACGACACGTCGATGAGGGCCGCTGCCCGTTCGACGGTGACGGCCGGGAACTGGTCGGCGCTCGTTCGTCGGCTCCCGGGCTTGGGGATGCTGGTGTGACTCCGCAACCGTCGTCGGGGATCGACAGCGACCAGGCCAACGCATGACGGACAACGGCAAAGTCTCGGTCACGATCAACGGCCACACGACCCAAGCCGAGCCCGGCCGTCTTCTCATCGACGTCGCCGAAGAGCTCGAGATCTTCGTGCCGCGCTTCTGCTACCACCCCGGGATGAAATCGGTCGCGGTCTGCCGCATGTGCTTGGTTCAGGTCGAGGGCCAGAACAAATTGCTTCCCGCGTGCGCGACGCCTGTTGCCGACGGCATGAGCGTCAACACGGTTGACGAGCAAGCGGTCGACGCACAACGCGGCATGCTCGAGTTCCTGCTCATCAACCACCCGCTCGATTGCCCTATCTGCGATCGCGCCGGGGAATGCCCGTTGCAGGACCAGACCTACCGGCACGGGCCGGGCTCCAGTCGGTACATCGAGCCCAAACGAACGTACGAAAAAGCGCTAGAGATCTCGGATCTCGTCGTGCTCGACCGCGAACGGTGCGTTTTGTGCTGGCGATGCGTTCGATTCTGCGACGAGGTCTCCGGCGACAACTTCATCCAACTCGTCGATCGCGGTGCAGGCACGCAGATCCTGACGTTCTCGGACGAGCCGTTCGACAGCTACTTTTCGGGGAACACGATCCAGATCTGCCCGGTCGGCGCGCTGTTGTCGAAGCCATACAGGTTCGTGGCTCGTCCGTGGGATCTGCAATCGTCGCCAAGCGTTTGTTCCTACTGCTCGGTCGGATGCCCCATCACGAACGAGACGCGGAACGGAAAACTCGTGCGCTGTCAGGCACTCCCCAACGAGCACGTCAACGATTTCTGGATCTGTGACAAAGGTCGTTTCGGATACCACCACGTGGATTCCAGTGACCGGATAACAACTCCACTGCTTCGCGACGGCGATCGTTTCCGGCACGCGCAGTGGTCTGAGGCCCTCGACGTGGCCGCGGAAAAGCTCAAGGGCAAAGAGAAAGTAGGCGTCATCGTCGGGGGGCACCTGACGACCGAGGATTGCTTCGCCGCCGCACGTCTGGCGCGCGAGGTCATCGGGACCCCCCATATCGACTCTCGGATACAAGATGTCGGAGCACCTTACGAGCTGGCCCTGCGACTTCACGGTGCGGCCGGGTCGTCGGCGACGATCGACGACCTCGATGCTGCTCGAACCATCGTGTGGACGGCGGGAGACCCCAAGGAAACGTTGCCCGTTCTGTTCTTGAGGCTTCGCAAGGCGGTTCTGGAGAACCACGCGAAGTTGATCGTCGTCTCACCGAGAGGGATCTCTCTGGATCTGTTTGCAACGCACGTCATCAGGTGCGATGCCGGGGCCGAAGCTGCCACGATCGCTGCCCTGGCGAGCTCGCAACACGAGGTGGCCTCCGATGTGGGATCTCCCACGGTTGTGTGCTGGGGCCCCGCATCGCCGGGTCGTGACGAGTCGTCGGTGGCCGAGGCAGCGATCGAGCTTGCACGAACGCTCGACGGGCGGTTGTTGATGTGCGTTCCGCATGCAGGTTCCCAAGGTGCCCTCGACATGGGTGCTCACCCCTTCCTCGGCCCCGGTTACGAGCTCATCGATGCCGGGGGCAAGGACACACGCGCGATGTTGGAGTCGGCGGCGAACAATGAATTAGACGCGCTGCTGCTGATCGGCGCCGACCCGGTTGCTGATTTCCCCGACGCAGATCTCGCGATGCGCGCCCTTGAAGGAAAGACCTTCGTTGTAGCGATCGAGCTTTTTTCGACCGACTCGGTAGCTCGCGCCGATGTCGTGTTGCCAAGCGTCGCCTATGCAGAGAGAGAAGGAACGTTCACGAACCTCGAGCGCAGGCTCCAGAAACTCGAACCCGTCCTCCCCGCACCCGGCGCGACGCGCGAGCCGTGGGCCATCTGCGCGGATCTTGCGGCCCGCATGGGGGCCGAGTGGAATTGGAATGGGTTCCGCGACGTGTGGGCCGACATCAGCAAGCTTCCGTCTCATACAAACGTGGACGTCGACGCGCTCCGCGGCGATCCACTCGAAGCTCCCGCGCCGCTACACGAGACGCCGTTCCAAACCGATCCCACGAACGGGCGAGCCCTTGTCAGCGGTCCCGGCGCGCGCTACCCGAAAGGGTTTCGCGGCGGTGCGCCATTCCAGACCGGCCAGAACTGGCCGCTGTCGTGGGAGCTCCGCGCATTCGAAGCGCGTGAGCGACCGGGCGCGATCCCGGCGGCTTCCGAAGACGCGGTTCTCACAGAGCCATCGCCCTCGCCATCGCCCGCGCGCTCGGAGAATGGAGCGGGCCGACTCGTCCTCTACACGGGCCGCTTCATCTACGACTCGGGTGCGATGGTGTCGCGCTCGCAGGCGCTGAGCCGTCTCGCGAAGCGTCCCTTCGTCGAACTGAACGAGAGAGATGCCGCTGCTCGTCAGATCGTTGCGGGCGACGAAGTCGTCGTCGAGGGCAACGGTGTGCAGGCTCGTCTCAAAGCGGTGATCGCCGACATCGCCGAGGGAGCTGCGTTCGTCCCCTATGACCAGCCGGGATTCCGCGCCAACACGTTGATCGGTTCCGGTCACCCAGTTGTCGAGGTGCGCAAGCCATGAGCTTCACGGCCCTGGTCCTCATCTCGCTCGCGAAAGTCGTGATCGCGTTCGTTGCGCTCTTGCTCGTGACGGTGGTGACCGTGTGGGCCGAGCGCAAAGTGATCGCCGACATGCAAGCTCGCATCGGCCCGAATCGCTGGGGTCCCTACGGGATCATGCAAACGCTTGCCGACGGCGTGAAGCTGTTCTTCAAAGAAGACTTCCGACCAGGTTTGGCCGATCGCTGGACTTATGCCATCGCACCGGTGGCCGCGATGGTCCCGGCCTTCTTGGCATTTGCGGTCATCCCATTCGGCGATCACGTCGAGGTTGCCCATCACCGCATCGATCTCGTGGTCGCCAACCTGAACGTCGGCATCCTTTTCTTCTTGGCGATGGGCTCGATCGGTGTCTACGGGATCGTGCTAGCGGGCTGGGCGTCGGGCTCGAAGTACCCGCTCTTGGGCGGCGTTCGCTCGAGCGCCCAACTGATCTCTTACGAGATCGCGCTGGGTTTGTCACTCGTACCGATCGTCTTGGTTGCCCACTCCCTGAACCCGGTCGACATCGTTGCGGCGCAAGCTGGAAGCGTCCACAACGTCACTTTCTTCAACGGCATACCGGTGCTGGAGCAGATCTCGCACGTCTTTCGGTTCGCACCCCGCTGGTACATCTGGTCGCAGTGGCCGGCGTTCTTCATCTTCCTTGTCGCAGGGATAGCCGAGACGAATCGTGCTCCGTTCGATCTACCCGAAGCCGAGACCGAGCTGGTCGCGGGATTCCACACGGAGTATTCAGGCATCCGCTTCGCGATGTTCTTTCTCGGCGAGTACATCCACGTCGTCGTCGTGTCGGCTGCCGCGGTGACCTTGTTCTTCGGTGGCTGGCACGGTCCGGCACCACATGTCGTCGAGTGGTTGTGGCCGATCGTCTGGTTCGTCTTTAAGACGTCTCTCTTTGTCTATCTGTTCATCTGGCTGAGAGCGACACTTCCGCGGCTGCGATACGACCGTTTGATGTGGCTGGGATGGAAGCGGCTCATCCCCGCCGCGCTCGGATGGATCGCCGTGACCGCGGTCGTCAACACCCCCGGCGTGTCACGCGGGATCCGACTGGGAGCCTTCGCCGCACTGTTCTTAGTGGTCCTGCTGTGGGTCGGCCGTGGCGACCCCCGATTGACCGAAGCGATGACACCGAGGAGGGTCCGTCGTGGCGTTGCCTGAGATCCTCACCGGGATGAAGACGGTCATCAAGAACGTCTTCAAGCGCAAGGACACGGTTGCCTATCCCGAGGTCCGCCGCGATCCGTTCCCCCGTTACAAAGGCCGTCACATCCTCGATAGGCATCCCGATGGTTTGGAGAAGTGCATCGGTTGCGAGCTCTGCGCCGGCGCGTGTCCGGCGGACGCGATCCAGGTTGTGGGGGCCGAGAACACGCCCGACGCGCGGTTCTCTCCAGGCGAGCGCTACGCGCAGATCTATCAGATCAACTACCTGCGCTGCATCTTCTGCGGGCTGTGCGTCGAAGCGTGTCCTACTGAAGCTCTGTTGATGACGACCGAATACGAGTTGTCGGCCGCCACTCGCGACGACCTCATCTACACGAAAGACCAATTGATCGTGGACGCACCGATCGTGCGCCATTGGGATACGAAGAAGGTCGTACCCGCCGATCGTGGGTTCTCCGACGCCGAGCACGAAGCCGGTGTGCGCCGTCCCGGAGGAGATTCGTGAGCATCGACTGGGTCGTATTCGGTGTGATGTTCGTGATGGCTTTGGGCGCCTCGATCGCGATGCTGTTCGCGCCGAACGCGGTGCACGTAGCACTGTTCCTGGTCGGCGCTCAGATCGCTCTTGCGATCGCGTTCCTTCTGGAAGGCGCGTTCTTCCTCGCCGTCGTTCAGATCATCGTGTACGCGGGCGCCATCATGGTGTTGTTCTTGTTCGTCATCATGCTGTTGGGCGTCGACAAGCGCGAAGCATTGGTGGAGCCTCTGAAGGGGCAACGTCAGGTCGCGATCGCGCTCGGGACGATCCTCGCCGGCGAGATCATCTACGTGGCCGTCAAAGGCATCTCTCTCACCGTTTCGGACTCTGCCGACCCGGGGGCGCTGATCGCCAATAACCAGAACCCGGGCAACGTGACATCGATCGCGCGCTCTCTGTTCAGTGGCTACCTGTTGCCGTTCGAGGTCACTTCGGTGCTGCTTGTCGTTGCCGTCGTGGGTGTGATGGTCCTCGCTCGAAGGATGGGCGCGATCTCTTCTCCGACGCGGGAAACGCGCGACAGCGAGGAGGTGGCCGCGTGACGCACGTCCCGCCGGGCTTCTTCCTGGCTCTCGGGGGCCTAATGTTCACCACCGGCGTCATCGGTGTCCTCGTCCGGCGCAACGCCATCGTCATCTTCATGTTCGTCGAGCTGATGCTGAACGCCGTGAACCTGATCTTCGTGACGTTCGCACGTATGCAAGGTGCAATCGCCGGGCAAGTTCTGGTGTTCTTCGTGCTCGTCGTGGCCGCCGCGGAGGTCGTTGTCGGCTTGGCGATCTTGCTGATGATCTTCAAGAGCCGCACGAGTGCGAACGTCGACGACGTGCACCTCTTCCGATGGTGAGCGCGCAGCCCGTCATCGGAAACGTCCAAACGTTCCTCCCTCAAGGCGGGATGAGCTTCAAGTGGTTCTTCAGCCCTGCGTGGATGATCGCATTCCCCCTCATCGGCGCCGTCGTCTTGCTCTTCTTCGGAAAGAAGGTCGGTAAACGGGCGGGATGGCTCGCGTCGGGCCTGCTGGGCTTGTCGTTCGTGTGGGCTGTCATTGGTCTAGCGGCACAGCTGTCCACATCCGGAAGTGACCGCACCGCATTCATCCACCTTTTCGATTGGATAACCGTCGGCAGCTTCCATGTAGGTGCGGATCTAACTTTCGATCAGCTTGCCGCCGTAATGTGCCTCGTTGTCACCGGCGTCGGCACACTGATCCACATCTATTCGATCGGATACATGGAAGGCGAAGAACGCTTCACGCGCTACTTCGCCTACCTCAACCTGTTCGCGGCGTCGATGTTGATC
>JAXDJM010000047.1:0-4108 GCA_034665605.1 Actinomycetota bacterium
CCCGACACGGTAAAGCAGTCGCCCTCAAAATAGATCGGTGGCTTCAAAGGAAACGACCGTTGACGCCGACGGCGTCGAGGTCCGCATCACCAATCCCGACAAGATCTTTTTCCCCGAACGCGGCCTTACCAAGTTGGATCTTGTCTCGTACTACCTCGCGGTGATGCCGGGCGTGCTGGCAGGGTGCCGCGATCGTCCGAGCACGCTTTACCGGTGGCCGAACGGAGTGTCGGCGCCCGACGACGCGTTCTTCCAGAAGCGCGTGCCCGTCAAAGGGAGGCCGGAGTGGATGCGAACGGTCACGGTCTCGTTCCCCAGCGGTCGCCGGGCAGAGATGATCTGTCTGGCCGACGCGGCGCACGTCGCCTATGCAGTCAACCTCGGTTGTATCGACCTCAACCCGTGGCCCGTACGTCACACAGACGTCGACCATCCCGACGAGCTCAGGGTGGACCTCGATCCGACCCCGGGCATCCCTTACGAGCATGTGCGCGAGGTCGCGCTTGCAGCGCGAGACGTGTTGGAAGAGGTGTCGCTCACCGGCTGGCCCAAGACATCCGGAAAACGCGGGATGCACATCTACGTTCGCATCGAGCCGCGCTGGTCGTTCACCGAGGTTCGCAAAGCGGCACTGGCTTTCGCTCGGGCGGTGAACCGGAAGGTCCCGGATATCTCGACGACGGCGTGGTGGAAAGAGGAACGGTTCGGAGTATTCATCGACTACAACCAGAACGCGCGCGATCGCACGATCGCTTCGGCGTACTCGGTAAGGCCGGTGCAGGACGCGCGCGTTTCGTGCCCGATCTCCTGGGATGAGGTTGCCGGCGTGAAACCGGAGGCATTCACGCTCGAGACCGTGCCCGATCGGTTCCGGTCGATAGGGGACCCTGGGCGGGAGATAGACGAGCACCGGGGTTCCCTCGAACCGCTCCTGGTCATGGCGCAGGAGGACGAACGAAGCGGTGTCGAAGATGCGCCTCTGCCCCCGCATTTCCCGAAAGGGGAAAGCGAGCCGCGTCGCGTCGCGCCGTCCCGTCGCAAGAAAGAGGGTTAACCGCCGGGTCGATCGAGTTGGTCGAAGGTGCATTCCTTCGGCGGCTTGTCGGGCCGCCATCTCAGGAAGGTGGTTGCGTGGCGGAACCGGTCGCCTTGGAGATGGTCGTATGCGACCTCACAAACCAGATCGGGCGTGACGGGGGCCCAGCTCGTCGCCGCGTCGCTCGCCCAGCGGCTCGGCCCTCCCGGAGAACGACCGCCCGAGAAGCTTCCCGCGCCGGCGTGCTCCTTCATCAGAGACAGGAGCTCGCGACGCTCGGCGGCCTTGAACGATGACGTGTGTCCGACGTAGTGCAGAACCGATCCTCGGTAAAGCCCTAGGAGAAGGGATCCCACTCCGCTCTTGTCCTTCGACAATCTGTACCCACCGATGACGCAATCCGCGGTGCGTTTGTGCTTGATCTTCAACCAGCCGCGCTTGTTGGGCAGATAAGAAGAGTCGAGTTTTTTCGCAACGACGCCGTCGAGGCCAAGCTCCTCTAGCGCGTGGAACCAGCGCCGAGCTTCTTCGGCGTCTGTGGTGGCCGGCCCGACGACCACCTCGCGTCCGCTTCCGGTCGCAAGATCTCGCAAACCGGTGGCCGACACCGGCCGGCCCATCGCCTCCTCGAGAGACCGCCGCCGCGCCTCGAGCGGACGCGAGCGCAGATCGTCTTCGAGACCGAGGAGATCGAAGACGACGACGCTCGCCGGCGTCTGCTCGGACAGCATCCGGACGCGCGACGCGGCCGGATGGATCCGCAGCAGCAGGGACTCGAACGCGAGCCCGCCGTCGGAGGGGATCACGATCTCGCAATCGACGACAGACCTCTTTGGGAGGGAGCTCTCGAGGGGCTCGACGAGCTCGGGGAAGTAACGCTTGAGGTCGCGCCGGTCACGACTATGGATGACGAGCTCCGGAGGGTCGCACCACACGATCGCCCGGAAACCGTCCCATTTAGGTTCGTACAGCCAGTCGCCACCCTCGGGTATCTCATCAGCTAACTTCGCAAGCATCGGGGCCATCGGCGGAGGGAAAGGCAAGCTCATGACCGCTACATCTTGCATGTTCTTGCCATGACGCTGGAGAACGCACAGATCTCCGAGCTGATGGCCCAGGCGGGCGACCGTTACGAGGGTCAGCGACAGCGCGCGTATCGGCGAGCGGCGCGCCATGCACTGATGTGGCCGGAGCAAGCGGCCGATGTGCTGGATGAAGGGCGTCCGCTGACAGACCTGAGCGCCCTCGGCCCCCGCTTGTCGGGCCTCGTCAGGTCGTGGCTGAACGATCCACCCGAGATCCCCAAACGTCCCGAGACGCGAGCGGGCTTCATGTCTTTCGCGCACGCTCGCGAGGTGACGGCCGCAAGCCCCTCATACAAGACCGATCTACGCGGTGACCTTCAGATGCACACGGTCGACAGTGATGGGTCGCTGACCGCGTCTGAGATGGCGGCGGCCGCGATCGCGCTCGGTTACGAGTACATCGCGATCACCGATCATTCGATAGGCCTGAAGATCGCCGGCGGCATGTCCATCGACGAGATGGCGGCACAGCGCGCGGCCCTCGATGCGTTGAACGAACGACTCTCTAGCCAAGGTAGCGACTTCACCGTTCTGAGGTCGATCGAGATGAACCTCGATACCAGCGGGAAGGGCGATCTTTCTCACGAAGACGTAGAGCCACTCGACATCGTCGTGGGGTCATTCCATTCGAAGCTGCGACGCAAAGAAGATCAAACGGACAGAGGGCTAGCGGCGGTTTCCAATCCCGACATCCACATCCTTGGGCACCCACGGGGCCGGATGTTCAACTCGAGGCTGGGAGTGCTTGGGGACTGGGCCCGTATCTTCGCGACCGCCGCGGAGCACCACACTGCTCTTGAGTTGAACAGCCATCCCAACAGACAGGACCTCGACGTCGAAATGCTGCGTCTCGCATCGGATTCCGGATGCATGTTCTCGATCGGTACCGACGCTCACGTCGATTGGGAACTGCAGTTCGTGGACCTTGGGCTTGCCGCAGCGATCGAGGCAGAGATACCGAAGGAACGGATCCTCAACTTCATGAGTCACGAGGAACTGGTCGCGTGGGTCGATGAAGCTAACGGTGGATAAGGTGCCGGCATGAGCGCACGGACAGATGACAAATGGGCGGACGAGCCGAGATGAGTAGCCATTTCGCCGTAACCGTGATCGGTCAAGACCGTCCCGGGATCGTGGCCGCGGCAACCAGAACGCTTTACGAGTGTGGATGCAACCTCGAAGACGTGACATCGACCATCCTGCGGGGCCATTTCTCGATGACCATGATCGTCACATCGCCCACGATGTCCGCCGGCGAACTGGAGAGCGCGCTGCGCGCCACGTCGGAGGGATCCGATCTACTGGTAGCGGTGCGCTCGGTTGTGGATGCCGACGTTCACGTTGTGGCACCGACACACATGGTGTCTGTCTATGGCTCGGACCGCCCCGGGATCGTGTACGCGGTCACCGATCTCCTCGCGAAGGCCGGTGCCAACATCACAGATCTGACGTCTCGCATCATCGGTTCAGACGATCAGCCTGTGTATGCGCTGATGCTCGAGGTGGCCCTGCCCGATCGCTCGGTGGCCGAGACCGAGCTGTCAAAACTAAGGAGCGAGCTCGGGGTCGATGTGAGCATCCACGCGATCGAACCGGACCTTCTCTAGGCGGTGGCCAAAAGGCCCGTTATCCGACTGCCGCATCCGGTGCTCAAGCGGGTGGCTCCCGAGGGGTCGGGGGAGCCCGGTCTGTTCGAAGACCTGATCGACACGATGTACTCGTCCCCGGCGTGCGTTGGACTGGCCGCCGCCCAGATCGGCGTTTCGGCGCGCGTCTTCGTGGTCGACGTCACCACCCACCCGAAGACGACAACATGTCACGGGTTGATCGCGTTAAAAGATCCGTCGATCGAATACCTGGAAGGCCGCGTCGTCGGCCGCGAAGGTTGTATGAGCGTCCCCGATCTGACCGCCAACGTCGCGCGCGCGGCGGGCGTTGTCGTGACCGGTATCACCCCCGACGGCGAGGCCAGAAAGATCACGACCGA
>JAXDJM010000048.1:0-2599 GCA_034665605.1 Actinomycetota bacterium
CGCTCTAGTGCTCGTCGGCTACGCCTCACCCGATTACGTTCCTCGGCCCCGTCCAGCCGCTACGGCAGACGAATTTGTGGTTGCCGACTGGTAGCCTCTGTCGCTTGATGGAGGCGGTTCATGTCTAAGAAACTCCAACAGAAGCAAGCGCGCCGGCTTGCCGAAGAACGCCGTCACGCGGAATTGCGGAAAGCCGCGTTCCGACGCAATGCGATAACGATCGCGCTCGCCGTTGTGATCGGAGGCGGAGCGATCTTCATCATCCTTCAGAACCGAACACCGACGAGCGCCAACAAGGCCGACTCCATCGGGGGGACGGCTTCGTCGGCCGCCTGCACGAGTGTCGCGAACCCGAAGTTGCTCAAGGGGGTTCACATCCCGGTCGGATCGCAACACATCCCCTACACGTCGACGCCTCCGACCTCCGGCCCGCACTACGCGGCCCCCGCGGGCCCCATCGATCCCGGCTTCTACACAGACGCCATCCAACCGGAAGCCGTGTTGCACAACGAAGAGCACGGGATGATCGTGTTCTGGTATCGCTCCGATGCGCCGACATCGGTCGTGGACAAGCTGCAGAAGGTGGTCGACCAGCAGCCGGCCGCAACGGTTGCGGTTCCTTACGACCAAGTTCCCTCCGGCGATAACTTCTCTATGACCGCGTGGGGGCACATCCAGTCATGCAAGGACCTGGCCCAAAGTGTCGTGGACAGGTTCCGAACGCTCTACCAGGGCCGGGGGCCGGAGCAGGTCGGGGTCCCCACCTTCCAAGCCGGTTAGGTCTGAGCGCCGAAGGCGCTAGCGGAGCGCGCTAGTTGGCTTTGAAGTACGCGACGGTGTGCTTCAGGCCCTCGTCGAGACTTACCTGAGGCTTCCATCCGAGCACGGCTGCCGCCTTAGAAGGGTCGATCACGATCCGGCGCAGCTCCCCCGGACGCTCCGCCGCGTAGACGGGGTCGTAACGCGAACCGGTGATGTCCTTGAGCTTTGTGAACAGTTCGTTCACCGAGAGCTCCGTCCCGCTCCCAACGTTGATCAGTTCGCCCTCCCCCGCGTCGCGGGCTGCAACGAAGGCGGACACGACGTCGTCGACGTAAACGAAATCGCGCGTCTGATCACCGTCGCCGTAAACCGTGCACGGCCGGCCCGCAAGCATCTTGCGCGAGAAGATCGCGACGACCTGGCCTTCGAGACCCACTTCCGAAGCCGGTTCCTGACGCGGCCCGTAGACGTTGGACAGCGCAAGAGCCGTGTAGTCCAAGCCCTGCATCGCGCGGAAGTAACGCAGATAGTCGAGCGCGATCTTCTTGGACACCCCGTAAGGCGATTCCGGCATCGACTCGGGAAGAAATACCTGCTCCTCCGTGACCGGTAAGCGCGATTCGTGCGGCTCGCCGTAGATGCATCCGCCAGAGGACGTGAAGACAACTTTTCGGACCCCCGATTCCGACGCTGCCTGCAGGACGTTGAGGGTTCCGATCAGGTTGATCATTGCGTCGTTGATCGGGTCTTTCACCGATTTCCTGACATCTACCTGTGCGGCGAGATGCATGATGACTTCGGGCTTGGTCCGCTTGATGAGGTCACCGATCGCGGTCGACGTCACGTCGACGCGATGGAAGTTGAACTTCCCCGTCGACGTGCGCCGTGCATCGCCGAGATTGGCCAGAGCGCCCGACGACAGATTGTCGACGCCGAGCACTTCCTCGCCTTCGGCGAGCAAGCGGTCGACGAGATGGGAGCCGATGAACCCTGCGGCCCCCGTAACCATCACTCGCACGTAGTTACCTCCACTGGTGAGTTCTCCTCATCCGATCGTTTCGCCGTCCGCGACGGTCGCCTCGGTGACGACCGCGCCCTGTGCGATCGTCACTCCCTCGCCCAGCACCGAATCGCGAACGCGCGCCCCGGCACCAACCTTTGAGTTAGGGAGCAAGACCGACCCTTCGATCTCGGCCCCGGCGCCGATGGCGCACCCGAAGCCGAGACACACACAGGATAGCCGGGCGGTCGGATCGATCACGGCACGGTCTCCCGCAAGGACGCGCTCGCGTGTCGCGTCCGCGGTCGCGTCCGTTACGAATCGTCCGTCGAGCGCATCCATGTTCGCTTGCCGGTATTTCTCGGGGGTGCCGATGTCGATCCAGTAGGCATCGGTCGACAGTGCGAAGACCCGGCCGTCGTCGACGAGTGCGGGGAAAAGCTCGCGCTCGGCCGAATACACCGCCCCCAAAGGGATCCGGTCCAAGACCGACGGGCTCATCACGTAGACCCCGGCGTTGATCGAGTTCGTCGGAGCGGTTCCGGGCGGCGGTTTCTCGATGAAACCGAGCACCTTGCCATCCTTATCGGTGGGAACGACGCCGAATGCGGACGGGTCCTCGACCGGCGTCAAGACGATCGTGGTCTCTGCGGAGCGATCGCGGTGGAACGCCAGGACCGCCGATAGGTCGACGTCGGTAAGAACGTCGCCGTTGAACGCCAGAAAGTCCTCGGTCCCGACCAGGTGTTGCGCGTTCTTGAGGGCCCCGGCCGTGCCGAGTGGCTCGGCCTCGTGCGTGACTTCAACCCGCGTCCCTGCGGCTCGAGCCGCAACGAC
>JAXDJM010000049.1:0-13766 GCA_034665605.1 Actinomycetota bacterium
TGCCTCGCACGAGAGCTATCGAGGCAACGATTTCACGGTTGTCGGAGGAAAAGCTCGAGGCATCGTCGGAAACTTCGTCGTGCTCGCGAGCGACGCGAACGTCTTCGAGAAAGTGGTACGGACGCAACAAGGGCGGTCGCTGGGTGATTCGACCGATTACGAGCGGGCAGTTTCGGTTCTTCCGAGAGACCGCATCGCCACTGCGTATCTAGATACCGTCCGATCCCTCGAGTCGGCCGCGCGCAGTGCCGGAGGCTCGGCTTCGCAACTAGCCGCGTTGGGACCTCTCACCACACTGGCCCCGATCGCCGTCGGGGTTTTCCTGCGTGGTGATGGGATCGTCGTCGACGGCGCGATTCACCGCAGCGGGCCGGTATCGATCAGTCGTGGGCCCGGTCTGCTCGCCCGTCTTCCGGCCGACACCCGGGCCGCACTTTCGGTCCCACAGGTTGGTCCGGGCCTCTCCGATCTTTTCTCGGCACCGTCGTCGTCGACGGCGCACCTGGCTTTGGGAGCTCTACTGAAGGCCCGAACGGGCCTCGATCTGGATTCGGACCTGCTTTCTTGGATGGGAGATGTGGCTTTCTTCGTGACGGACATCGCTCACCTGCGTGGCGGGGCGGTCGTCGAATCTTCGGCCCCCGCAACGTCTCGTCGTGTCGTCGAACAGATCGGCGAGTCGCTGCTCTCACGCGGTCTGGATGTGACGCTTACGCCTCGCACCCCTCAACAGAGTGCGTTCAAGGTCCGGTCTCGACACCTTCCGACCCTCCACGTCACGGCTAGCAAGAGTGACGTTCAGGCAATCTTTGGCTCCGTGCCACTCGCGTCGGACGAGTTGCACCTAGGAGACGAGCCGATGTTCGAGCGAGCCGAGACGAGCCTCGGGCAGGATTACTCGATCAAGGGGTTCGTCGATGCTCGGACACTGGTTTCGTACTTCGAGCGGGGCTCGGCCGGGTCCACCGCCTTGCCTGCGACCGCTAAGGCCGCCGTCCGCCCGCTTTCGTTCATCGGACTAGGCACGCGCAGCGACCGTGACACACTTTTCGCTCGCCTCGTGATCGGAGTGAACTGAGTGCCAAAGCAGGCCGACGACGTGAAAGAGATCGAAAAGCGGTGGCGCGCCTTCTGGGAAGAGCACGGCACCTACCGTTACGACCCCAACAGGGGCCGGGACGAGACGTTTGTCGTGGACACCCCTCCGCCGACGGCCAGCGGCGCGCTCCATATCGGTCACGTCTGCTCCTACACGCACACCGATCTGGTGGTCCGCTACAAGCGGATGCGGGGATTCAACATCTTTTATCCGATGGGGTGGGACGACAACGGGCTCCCGACCGAACGCCGGGTCCAGAACGTTTTCAGCGTTCGCTGTGATCCGTCGCTGCCGTACGACCCAGACCTGAAGCTGGAGTTCGGACGCGAGGGGGACGTTCTTCCGATCTCGCGATCGAACTTCATCGAGTTGTGCGACGTCGTCGTCACCGAGGACGAGAAGCAATTCAAGGACATGTTTCAACGCGTCGCGCTGTCGGTGGATTGGACCCACACCTACGCCACTATCGATCGCCGCAGCCGCTATGTCAGTCAATGGTCCTTCCTAAAGTTGATCCACAAAGGCGAAGCCGTTCTGCGTGAGGCCCCCACGATGTGGGACGTCGACTTTCAAACGGCGGTCGCTCAAGCCGAAGTCGAGGATCGAGATCGCGAGGGCACGTATCACAGGATCCGGTTCTCGGTCGAGGACACGGACGACGGTGTGGTGATCGCTACGACTCGACCCGAGCTTCTGCCGGCGTGCATCGCAGTCGTTGCGCATCCGGATGACTCTCGCTACCGCGAGCTGATCGGAAAGACTGCGATCACTCCGTTGTTCGGAGCGCCGGTGCCGATCATGGCGGATGAGTCTGCCGACCCCGAAAAGGGCACTGGGATCTTGATGGTCTGCACGTTCGGCGACGCCGCCGACGTCGAGAAATGGCGCGAGATGGGCGTCCCTGCTCGCGAGGTGATCGGTCGAAACGGTCGCATCTTGCCGGCTGCGTGGGGCAGCGATCATTGGGAGACGATCGACGGAGAAATGGCGCGTCGCCATCACGACAAGATCACGGGACTCAGCGTCAATCAAGCGCGCAAGTTGATCGTGGAGTTATTGGCCGAGGCCGGTGCGCTCGCCGACGATCCGGACTCGTCGCCCGAGAAGGTCGTGCGGCCGGTGAAGTTCTTCGAGAAGGGAGACCGACCCCTGGAGTTCGTGGTCTCTCGTCAATGGTTCATAAAGGTCATGGACAAAAAGCGCGAGCTCATCGAGCAGGGGCGCAAGATCCAGTGGCATCCCGAGATGTTCCGCAAGCGTTACGAAGACTGGGTCGAGGGGCTCAACCAAGACTGGGGCGCCAGCCGGCAACGCTATTTCGGGGTGCCGATCCCGGTCTGGTACGCGATCGATGGCGACGGGAACGTCGATCACGACACGTTGCTCCTTCCGCAGAAGGACGACCTTCCCGTCGACCCGAGCGAACAGCCCCCTCCCGGTTACGAAGAATCGCAACGTGGGCAACCGGGGGGTTTCGCCGGCGATCCGGACGTCTTTGACACGTGGGCCACGTCGTCTTTGACGCCGGTCATACCGACAGGGTGGCCGGATGACGAAAAGACTTTTAGGAACCTCTATCCGAACGATCTCCGCCCTCAAGCGCACGAGATCATCAGGACGTGGGCGTTCACGACCATCACGCGCTCATATCTCGAGGATGGTTCGGTGCCCTGGCACCACGCTGCGATCTCGGGTTTCGTTCTCGATCCCGATCGCAAGAAGATGTCCAAGTCGAAGGGAAACGCAGTCCTGCCGACAGACGTGCTCGACGAGTATGGGTCCGACGCCGTTCGCTACTGGGCCGGTTCGGCCCGCCTTGGTGTGGATCCGGCGATCGACCACAACGTCTACCGCGAGGGTAAGCGGCTGATCACCAAGATCCGTAACGCGGCCCGATTCGTTAACGGCTTCGGATCGGTCGAGGGCGCACCCACTAATCCGCTCGATCGCGCGCTCATCGGCCGGCTACAGCAAACGGTGGACAAAGTGACCACCCATTGGGAATCGTGGGATCACACAGCAGCACTCGAGACCGCCGAATCATGGTTCTGGTCGGACTTCTGCGACAACTATCTCGAACTTGCGAAGACCCGGGCGTACGCAGGGGAAGCTTCCGCTATCTCGACCCTGGGTCGGGGACTCGACGCGATAGTGCGGATGTTCGCTCCGTTCTTGCCGTACGTCACCGAAGAGGTGTGGCACTCGATCGACCCCGAGGCATCGTCCGTCCACCTGGCCCCATGGCCGAGCGCGCAAGAGTTCTCCGACGGCTTAGACGATGGTTCATTCGACGTCGCAGTCGAAGTCATGACGCACATCAGAAAAGCCAAGTCGGAGGCCAAGGTGTCACTGAAGGTTCCAGTCGAGCAGTTGACCGTCTCGGGAGACAAGCGCCGGCTCGACCTCCTCGAATCGGTTATGGACGACATCGTTACTACCGCCAACGTTCGTAACCGCGAGCTAACTCCCACTGGATCTGATGACGGCCTCGTCGTCGGCGTGGTGCTCGGCGAAGCCGAAAAGAAGCAATGAGCTACGACGAAGCTCGGTCCTATCTAGAAGGGCTCGGCATCGACGCGATGAAGTCGATGCGACCGTCGACCGAGCGCATCGAAGCGATATGCGACTTGATGAACCACCCCGAGCGCGAGGCCCCCGCGATCCACATCACGGGGACAAACGGCAAGACATCTACCGCGCGACTGGCGACCTCGTTGTTAGTGGCCGGCGGCATGCGCGTTGGGACTTATACGTCCCCGCATCTACAGACGATGCGTGAGCGCATCTCCTTGAACGGCGAACCGATCGATAAGGACGCCTTCGGCGACGTTTTCGACCATATAAAGCCGTACATCGAGGTCGTCCAGCAACAGGTGGGCTCGGATCTCACGTACTTCGAAGTTCTGACGGCGATGTTCTTCCTGTGGGCGGCGGACGCTCCGGTGGACGCAATGGTTGTGGAAGTAGGTCTGGGCGGCCTGTGGGATGCAACCAACGTCGTGCCCGGGAGGGTTGCCTGCATCACGAACGTGGGGCTGGACCACACGGGTCTCTTGGGGATGGAGCGCGAGACCATCGCAGTCGAGAAAGCCGGGATCATCAAGCACGATTCCATGGTGGTCACGGGCGAGCGCACCCCCAGCGTTCTGGCCGTTATCGAGGAGCACGCGGCCCGCGCTGAAGCATCGTTGAGCGTGCTCGGCAAGGATTTCGATGTCATCGATAACCGAGTTGCCTTGGGTGGGCGTTACATCTCCGTCGAGACATCCGAACGTTCCTACGAGGGCCTCTTCGTACCTCTTCACGGAAGACATCAAGGCGTGAATGCGCTCATCGCCCTTGAGGCCACGAATCGTTTCCTTCACGAGTCGTTGAGCGATGAGGTTGCGCTTCAAGGATTCGCGCAAGCATCCGCTCCGGGCCGTCTCGAGACGTTGCCCCAAGGTTCGCCCGAGGACCCGGTCGTTGTCATGGACGTGGCACACAACCCCGATGGCGTTTCGGCATTGGTGTCGGCTCTTATCGAAACGTTCGCCTTCAAGCGCGCCACGTTCGTTGTCGGGATCCTCGGCGACAAGGATTACCTTGGGATGCTGACGGAGCTTGCACGCGTACCTTGCAGATTGATACTCACGCAGCCACGAAACGTTAGGTCTGTGCCGGTGCAAGAGCTCATCGATAGCGCGCAACAGATCGGCATAGAGGCGCGGGTATCGGATGAGGTTGCGGACGCGATCAAGAGCGCGATCGAAGAAGCACAACCGAACGATCTGGTGGTCATCACCGGATCCCATTACGTGGTCGGCGAAGCGCGCGATTATCTCTTCGGACCTGCCGAAAAATGACGTGCGCCTATGCTGCACCGTTCGTACATCGCTATCAGGAGGTTCCTTAAGTGCCCGACACACAGCGCACGTTCATCATGGTCAAACCCGATGGCGTACGCAGGCGGCTTGTCGGCGAGGTCGTCTCGAGGATCGAGTCGAAGGGCTACGAGCTGAAGGAGGCCAAGCTCTTCACGATCGATGAAACCCTCGCGAAGAAGCACTACGCCGAGCACGCCGACAAGCCGTTCTTCGCCGAGCTCGTGTCGTTCATCACGTCGGGGCCGGTCGTGGCCATGGTGGTCGAGGGTCCCGAAGCGGTCGCGGGGATGCGCCAGATCATGGGAGCAACCAACCCGTTGGATGCCGCCCCCGGCTCGATCCGGGGGGACTTCGCCTCTCTGATCACAGAGAACATCGTTCACGGTTCGGATTCCGTCGAATCCGCGGAGCGGGAGATCAATCTGTTCTTCGGGTAGCCCGGTGCGGCACCCTTTGTTACCCTGAGTGGCGCTCATCTCAATAACCAGAAGCCACATCTGTTTACAGGAGTAACCATGGATTCGCTTTTCCAAGTCATCGGCCGCGACATGGCGGTCGACCTCGGCACGGCCAACACACTCGTCTACGTCCGCGGTCGGGGGATCGTCTTGAACGAGCCCTCCGTTGTAGCGATCAATACGAAAACGGGAGCCATCCTCGCCGTGGGGGCCGAGGCCAAGCGGATGATCGGCCGTACGCCGGCCCACATCGTCGCGATCCGTCCTCTCAAAGACGGTGTCATCGCCGACTTCGACGTGACCGAGAAGATGCTTCGCTATTTCATCCAGAAGGTCCACCGTCGATCTTTCTTGGCGAAGCCGCGCGTCGTCGTGTGCGTTCCTTCCGGCATCACGGGCGTCGAACAGCGCGCGGTGGAGGAAGCAACCATCTCGGCAGGCGCGCGCAGTGCATTCATCATCGAAGAGCCGATGGCTGCTGCGATCGGCGCCGGTCTTCCGGTCCACGAGCCGACGGGGAACATGGTCGTCGACATCGGTGGAGGCACGACGGAAGTTGCCGTCGTTTCCCTCGGCGGCATCGTTACGAGTCAGTCGATCCGAATCGGCGGTGACGAGCTCGACGAAGCAATCATCACGTACATAAAGAAGGAGTACTCGCTGATGTTGGGCGAGCGGACTGCGGAAGAGATCAAGATGGCGATCGCATCCGCGTTCCCGATGCCAGAAGAGCAGTCCGCAGAGATCCGCGGTCGCGACCTCGTCAGTGGGTTACCGAAAACGATTGTCGTGACTGCAGAGGAGATCCGCCGAGCTATCGAAGAGCCGGTGAACGCGATCGTCGATGCCGTCAAGAACACCCTCGACAAGACCCCCCCCGAGCTGGCCTCGGACATCATGGACAAGGGGATAGTTCTTGCCGGAGGTGGCTCGCTGCTGAAGGGCCTGGACGAGCGGCTCAAGCACGAAACTGGCATGGCCATCCACATCGCCGAGGACCCGCTATTCGCCGTCGCGATCGGCTCCGGCAAGTGTCTCGAGGAGTTCGAAGCCCTCAAAAGGGTTCTCATCTCTTCGACCCGTCACTAACCGATACCGCTCGCGGGGTCCGCATGGGCCTTATATCTGCGCAGGTCAGACGGTCTCCGCCGGTTTTCGAGTAGCCCCCGCTACCATGTTCACGGCAGGGCGGCCCCGAGCCATGGCTTGGTGGCCCCCCCAAGTTTTCCGCTACGGATAGAGGTCTCAGTTTGATGTACCGCCGAAGCGGGCGAGGTCGAGTCTTGCTGCTCGTCTTTCTCGTCCTGTGCATAGTCGTGATCACGATCGATTTCCGGCAGTCGAACGGGGGCGGCGCCCTGGAACGGGCGAAGGACGTCTCCTCGGCCGTGATCACGCCGATCCAGCGCGGCATCACGACGGTTTTTCGACCGGTGGGGAACTTTTTCTCGTCGATCGGGCAGTTGGGAAGCCTTCGCTCGGACAACGCCAAGCTGCGCGATCAGGTGGCGTCTCTCACATCGGAGATAGACCGCGCGCAAGCATTGGAAGCCGAGAACGCTCATCTGAGAGCTCTGGCGGGCCTAAACGCACCGTGGTTCAAGATGGATCACGTTGCAGCCGAGGTCATCGGAACCGTTCCCACGAACTACAAGTGGGCCGTCTACATCGACAAGGGATCTTCGGACGGCATCCGAGCAAACATGGCCGTCATCGATGTCGAAGGACTCGTGGGAAAGACGGTTCACGTCGAGTCTCATCAATCGACGGTGTTGATGATCGTGGATCCACAGGGTGGTGCTGCAGCTCGTCTCGAAGCAACGGGATTCACGGGACTCCTTAAGGGCAACGGCGGGGGACAGCCGTTATCGCTTCAGTTCATCCCGAGCAGCGCGACCGTCAACATCGGTGACAAGGTCGTGACGAGCAACTACAACGGCGGTATCTATCCACCGAATATCCCGATAGGAGTGGTGACCACTTCCGGCGGTGACGCTCGATCGGCGGAGCAGGCGATCGATGTCCAGCCCTACGTCGATTTCAGCAACCTCGATTACGTGGAGGTACTGCTCCAAACCGGCTCGAAGCTGGACACCAGTCCCGGTAAGGGCAAGTGAGCATGGCCGTGGTTATCCGCAGACGAGGTAGTGGGCTTCCCGGGAGCCTGGGGATCACCCGGGTGCTGGCGATCGGCGCAACCGTGCTCGCCGCCCTCGCCCTACAGTCGACCTTGCTGGCTCGCCTGACGATCCTGGGAGTCATCCCGCAGCTCACCCTGGTGGTGATCGTGGCGTTCGCGTACTTGGACGGCGAACGAGTGGGGATCGTCATCGGTTTCTGTGGGGGCCTGTTGCTCGACCTGCTGATACCCCAGTCGATCGTTGGTCTGCATGCGCTCGTCTACACGCTTATCGGTTACTCGGTGGGAGCGTTCGCCCAGTACGCCCCCACGGAGTCCGTGTGGTTGCCGGTGTTGTCGGTGGCGCTCGCGACGGCCGCAGCCGAATTCAGCTACGCGGCCCTGTCGATCATCTTGGGACAGCCGTGGGTGAGTATCGAGGTGACCGCGAAGCTCGCCGGTCTCGTCGTTCTCTACAACACGTTGCTTACACCTCTAACCTTCCCGCTGCTGAAACGGATCGCAGACAGATTCAGACCCGAGCGGGTGTTTCGCGGATGAGCTCTCCTCGTGAGGTCAGTGCCGGGATAGATAGGACAAAGATCCGGTTGGCGGTGCTCGGGATCCTTATTGTCGTCGCGTTCGTCTCGCTCTTCTCGAGGCTGTGGTTCCTTCAGGTCCTCGCTTCGGATCAGTACCGTCAACAGGCGCAAGCAAATCGGGTGCGCCGCGTTTATTCCGAGCCTGCACGCGGGCGGATAGTCGACGACAACGGCAAGGTTCTCGTCACAAACCGCGAATCAAAGAGCATCACGATCGATCACAACTTGCTGAAGCGACCGCGCGTCGAACGAAAGGTCCTGGTCCGACTCTCCGATCTCTTGGGCGTGAAGATCAAAGACATAAAGACACGTATCAACGATGTGACGGTGTCGCCGTACAAGGCGATCCCCGTCGTGAACGACGTGCACAACCACGACATCCTGTACATCGAGGAGCACCAGCAGCTCTTCCCGGGTGTCGGCTACGACCGCATCCCCATCCGTAAGTATCCGCAGGGCGACATCGCCGCTCCGATCTTGGGCTACACGGGCGAGATCTCGGCCGACGATCTCAAGTCGTCGCACTTCAAGGGTGCCCAGCCCCCCTACCAACCGGGTGACGTGGTTGGTAAGGCTGGGATCGAGTACAGCTACGACCGCGACCTGCGTGGCACGCCGAGCGTTCGCAAGGTGATCGTCAACTCGACCGGAGACGTCGTCGGATCGCGCGAAGTGCAGCCGGAGAAACCCGGCCTCGATGTAGTTACCTCGATCGACACGAAGATCCAGCGACTGACGCAGCAAGCTCTGACGGAGGGCTTGGCGGCGGCTCATGGGTCGGGTTACCTTGCCCCCGGCGGGGCAGTTGTGGTGATGGACCCGAATACCGGCGCGATAAAAGCGATGGCGAGCTACCCGACCTACAACCCAAACGTCTTCGCGAATGGTTTGTCCGAGAAGGAGTACAAGGCGCTCGGCGCGGCAACTCCCAACAACCCGGATGACGATGCGCTCTTTTTTAGACCTACTCAGGCACAGAAGAACCCAGGCTCGACGATGAAAGCGATCACGGCCGGCGCTGCGATGTGGACCGGTGTCGCGAACCCGTACACGGTGCTCGGGTGTCCTCCCGATCTCACCATTCCGCCGGGAGGCGGACCAGGCAGCGTGATCTATCACGACTACACGACGGCGGACCTCGGAAGCATGGGGTTCCCCGAATCGCTCGAGGTGTCGTGCGACACGTTCTATTACCAACTCGGATACGACATGCAGCACCAATTCGGCGTCAGCGGATATGAAGGGGTAGAACCACCGGGATCAAGCCCCCACACGTCCGACTGGGGCTCGATCAAGACGCTGAAATATCTTCCGGCGGGAACGGAGAAATTCCAGCAATACGCACGCCTCTCCGGCCTGGGCCACACCACCGGCATCGACATCCCCGGGGAAACGAATGGATTGGTTCCCGACCAGAAGTGGTGTCACGACTCTTACCTTGCGACAAAGAACACCCAGTACCCGACCTGCGCCCTCGGATGGCAGCCCGGTTACGACGTGAACATGGCCATCGGCCAGGGCGACCTGCTCGTCGATCCCTTGCAGATGGCCGTCGCATACGCGGCGGTCGCCAATGGCGGCAATGTCATGCAGCCCCGTATCGCGTGGGCTCTCGCGCGTCCCGACCTGGCAGGCGTCGAACACAACGTCAAGGAGTTCCAGCCACACGTGGTGAACCACCTCGGACTGGACTCGACCGCGCTCGGAGTGATCCAACAGGGGCTCCAGCTCGTCGTGACCGGTCCGAGCGGGACCGCCACTTCTGCGTTCGCGGGGTTCCCCCTGAACCAGTACCCGATCGCAGGTAAGACCGGTACCGCGCAGATCGGCAACACCGGTCTCAACGATGCGTGGTTCATCTCTTATGCGCCGGCGACGAACCCGCAGTACGTGATAGCCGTCTACATCGAGAAAGCCGGACACGGTGGCGAGAGCGCGGCCCCCGTTGCCCGACAGATCTACGAAGGATTGTTCGGGATCGACAAACAGATCACGGCCGGCTCTGGCCACGACGTCTCGGGGTAAGGATGAGCTTGGAAGGTACGTTCGGACGACGACGCCGAACCCCCAGGAGATGGGGGGAGGGCGTGGACCGCATCGGCGGCGAGGCGATCTCGTCCCGTATGGCGCGCCGCGCACCGATACGGCACCTCGACCCGAGCTTGTTGCTGGTGACCGTCCTTCTGTCGGTCTTCGGAACGTTGATGGTGTCGTCGACAACTGGGACCCAGGGATTCACCGGCTTCTATGCGAATGTCTTCATGAAGCATCAGCTGATCTATCTGATAGTCGCCGCGGCCGGTCTGCTCGGGATGATCCTTTTCGATTACAGGCATCTGCGCGGACTCGCTCCGATCATCTATGGAGTGACTGTTCTCACCTTGATCGTGGTGATCACCCCGATAGGAACCTTGCAGCTGGGAGCCCGCCGTTGGATCGACCTCGGGCCGTTCCAGATACAGCCGAGCGAGGTCGCCAAACTTGCAGTCATCGTCTGTGCCGGCGCCTATCTCTCGCTGCGAAAAAGCGAGGTGCTGTGGCGCGACATCGCAGTCGCCATCGGCATGGTCGTGCTCCCGATGACTTTGATCTACGCCGAACCGGATCTCGGGACGATGATGGTGTTCGTCGCATTGACCGGCGCGTTGCTCCTGGTCGGGGGCGCGAAGATCCGCCACTTCCTGGTTATCGGGATCATCGCGGCCGCCGGCATCTTCGGTGTGCTCCAGATGGGCTTGCTGCACCAGTATCAGATCGATCGATTGACGGCATTCCTTCATCCGAATCCCGATGTTCAGTCGGTCGGCTACAACCTGACTCAATCGAAGATCGCGATCGGCTCGGGGGGCATCCGCGGCAAAGGGCTCGAGCAAAAGAACACTCAAACCGCTCTCGACTTCGTGCCTTCTCAACACACCGACTTCATCTTTACGGCTGTGGGGGAGCAGCTCGGTTTCGTGGGGGCCGCGACTTTGTTCGCCTTGTTCGCGTTCTTGATATGGCGCGCGTTGCGGATCGCCGCCTTGTCGCGAGATCTTTTCGGGACCCTCATCGCGACCGGAATAGCAGCATTGTGGGCGTTCCAGATGTTCGTGAACATCGGGATGACGATGGGGATCATGCCGATCACCGGGATCCCACTCCCGTTCATTTCTTATGGGGGATCGAGTCTTGTCACCAACTACCTGGCTGTGGGACTTCTCCTCAACGTGCATATGAGGAGGTATCTCGCACCATGAGTGAACAACCGAAAAGACGAGAGAAAGCAGCCGACATCATCGCTCTCGAGACGGGTAAGGCCTCGCCGAAGCCTGCTACCGCGCCGGCCCGATCTGTCGACGCGTCGCCTGAACCTGTGACCGCGGTGCCGGAGCCCGCGGCTCCCACCGAGACATCTCGACCGGCGCCTCCCGAGACAACCGGACCGGCGGCTCCCGAGACAACTCGACCGGCCGCTCCCACCGAGACAACTGGCCCGGCGCCTCCCACCGAGACATCTCGACCGGCGCCTCCTACCGAGACAGCTCGACCGGCGCCTCCCACCGAGACGACTGGACCCGCGGCTTCCACCGAGACAACTGGACCCGCTCGTTCGAGTCGCTCCCGCAATGGACGACGACGGGGGTCTCGGCGCAGGTCCAATCGCGGCCCACGTCCGTCGGCCGAGCGCGTGATGCTCGTGCACGGCGATCCACAACGGAGCCAGATAGCGGTTCTCGAGAACGGCGAGATCGTCGAGCACTACGTCACTCGATCCGACAAGCGCTCTTTGGCAGGAAACGTCTATCTGGGCCGTGTGCAGAACGTCCTGCCCGGCATGGAGGCGTCGTTCGTCGACATCGGTGAAGCTCGAAACGGCGTTCTGTATGCCGGCGAGGTCGGGGTGGCGTTCGACGAAGGCGAAGAGATACCCCGCATCGAGACGGTCTTGAAGGCAGGGCAGCCCATCCTCGTGCAGGTGACCAAGGATCCGATGCGCGCCAAGGGCGCGCGCCTTACGGCTCTCGTATCCGTTGCCGGTCGTCATCTGGTGTTGGTGCCCAATGCCCGCTCTGTGGGCGTGTCGCGTCGTTTGTCGGACGCAGAACGAAACCGCCTGCGAGATATCGCACAGCTACTGCGCCCAGAGGAGCATGGACTGATCGTGCGAACGGCCGCAGAAGGGGCATCTCGTAGCGATCTCGAGCGCGATCTTGCTCGTCTTATCGAGACGTGGCGCGAGATCAAGGCCAAGGCAGACGCCGCCTCACCCCCTACGCTCCTCTACGAGGAACCGGTACTAGAGACGCGCGTTATCCGCGACCTCTTCAATCGAGATGTCATCAGATGCGTTGTGGACAATCTCGAGTTGGAGGCCAGGGTCCGCGAATACGTTCGTTCGACGACGCCAGACCTTGATAGTCGCCTCGAGCTGTATCAGGGGACGCTTCCGATCTTCGAAGAATTCCGAGTTCTCGAACAGATCCGCAAGTCACTGGATCGCCGGGTGTGGCTCCCGTCGGGTGGTCACATCGTCATCGACCGCACCGAGGCGATGACGGTCATAGACGTGAACACGGGCAAATACGTAGGCAAGTCGACGCTCGAGGAAACCGTCTTCCGCACTAATCGTGAAGCAGCCATCGAGGTCACCCGTCAGCTCCGTTTGCGGGACATCGGCGGCATCATCGTCATCGACTTCATCGACATGGAGGACCAGCAGAACCGAGACGAGCTGATCAAGACGTTCCGGGCAGAGCTCGAACGTGACCGGACGCGTTCCCAGGTGTTCGACATCACCCCGCTCGGCTTGGTCCAGATGACGCGGAAGAACGTCTCCGCCGGCATCGTCGAGGCCTTTTCGGACCCATGTCCCACGTGCGAGGGCCGGGGGATCCTCATCCACGACGTCGACTAGCGCCTCGACCAGGAAGGTTCAGGGCTTTCGCTCACCTCACCGGCCTAAGCACCCGGCCGCTTTGGTATCCTGACCCGGCTCCATTCGGAGCGGTGACCCTCAAGGAGGATCGTGTACGCCATCATCCGCGCGGGCGGTAAGCAGCACAAAGTCGCCAAAGGTGACGTCATAGAGGTCGACGCCCTGCACCCGGGCGAGGACGAGCTTCAGTTCGTCCCACTCATGGTCGTGGACGACAAGGGCAAGGCCCGCACCGGCAAATCCGACCTTGCGAATGCTCGAGTGACGGCGACGGTGCTCGGCGAGACCAAAGGACCGAAGGTCGACGTCGTCAAGTACCGCAACAAGACGGGCTACCGCCGCCACAACGGTCACCGTCAGCGCTACACGAGCGTTCAGATCTCGGACATCAAACTGACTGCAGGTCGAAAGAAGGCATCCGAGGACACGACGGAGGCAGCAGATGGCTCATAAGAAAGGCGCCGCGTCGTCACGCAACGGCCGCGACTCGCAATCGAAGCGGCTGGGGGTAAAGGCATACGGAGGCGAGACCGTTACGGCGGGGTCGATCATCATCCGCCAGCGCGGGACCAGGGTTCACCCGGGCCTCAACGTGAGCAAGGGCGGCGACGATACGCTCTTCGCTACTTCGAACGGCACCGTGAAGTTCCACCGCATGCGCAACCGCCGCGTCGTTTCGGTCGTAAGCGAATAGCGGCTTCCGC
>JAXDJM010000050.1:0-2519 GCA_034665605.1 Actinomycetota bacterium
CCGAAAGGTCTCGATCTAGAAACCATCATCGAGCGGCACCGCCCGCACGTCTAGTTCCGTAGCGTCTAAGCCGGCTCGACCATCAGATCGTCCACGTAGCAGAAGAGCCAGTCCTCGTCGGGCTGGAACGACTGAATGACCGGATGCTCGGTTGCATGGAAGTGCTTCGTGGCGTGCTTGTTCTTACTGCTGTCGCAGCATCCGACGTGCCCGCAGGTCATGCACAGTCGCAGGTGAACCCACCGGTCGCCGATGGCCAGGCACTCTTCGCACCCTTCTGGGGTCTTGGGCTCTACTTGGTGGACATCTCGCAGGTGTTCGCACACTGAGTCCACGGTGATCCTTCCGTTGCGGGGTGTCGGGCCATCATGACAGTGCGACGGACACGGTGCGTTCGTCGGTGCCCCTCAAGAGCGTCAGCTCGAACGTCCGGCCGTCCGCGGCCTTTTCGAGAACGTCGTAGAAGTCATCGACAGAGCCGACCGGCGCTCCGGACGCAGCAACGATGAGGTCTCCCTCTTGCAGTCCCGCGGTATCGGCCGGGCCCCCTTCTTCGACCGCACGGATCAACAGACCGTCTGCATCCGGCAACCCCACCGCGCGCCGCAAGCCCTTCGCGACGTGAGGGGGCGCGATCCCTATCCCCAATCGCGGGCGCACCGGAGCCTCACCGCGCGCAAGCGAATCGACCTTGGACCTGAGTTGCTCGTCCGCGGGGATCGCTAGGTAGAAGCCCTCGCCGAGTCGGTTGGTGTTGATCCCGATCAAACGGCCCTCGCGGTCTACTAGTGCTCCACCCGACGATCCGGGCAGCAACGGAGCGGTGTGCTCGATGCTGCCGGCGATCCGCCGCCCGCGCGGCCCCCGGAAGCTGCGCTCGGTGCCGGACACGAACCCGACGGTGACGCGCAGACCTCTGCCACCGGGGTTCGAGAGCGCGAATACGGGCGTGCCGATCGTGATGTCTTCGAGAGATCCCCACTCGGCGGGAGCGGTTCCGGCCGTATCTGCGGAGACGACTGCGATGTCTCCATCGACATCGCGACCCGCCACGGCACCATCGGACTCCGTGTCCCCCACGGTGAGGTGAACCTCCGATCCCCTGAGGTTGTGGGCGTTGGTCACGATGCGCCCGTCGCCTGCGATCACACCTGAACCCACAGCCCGCCGGCGTCCACCTATACCTGCGATCGCGGGGCCGACCTGCTCGGCGATACGGGCGATGTCTTGCTGGACCTCATCTAGATATGACATGCGAACTACTCCCCTTCTCTGTGCTGTCGTGCTAGCTTGTTACTTGCGATTTGCAAGTTACTACCTGAGTACAGGAGGGTCAACCGAGAGATGCGTGCGCTCCCGCTCCGACCGGTGGCCGGCTCCTACGATGGTCCGACGATGACCCGGTCCCCCGCCGATATGGCCCCCTCATCTCTTGCCTCTGCGCTCGAGCGCGTTGGAGACCGCTGGAGCTTGCTGGTCGTCGACGCCCTGCTGGCGGGATCCCGACGTTTCAACGAGCTCCAGATCGACGTGGCGGGGATCGCTCCCAACGTGTTGTCCCAGCGGCTGAAAGCCCTGGAAGCTCAAGGCATCGTGATCTCTCGCCCCTACTCGACGCGTCCCATGAGGTTGACCTACGAGCTCAGCGCGGCAGGCCACGAGCTGGCGGGAGCACTGCGATTGTTAGCGCAGTGGGGTGCCAGGCGCACAGGCTCGTCCGACGCGATCACGCACGAAGCGTGCGGGACACCACTCGAACCTCGGTGGTACTGCCCCACCTGCGCACGCGCCGTCGACGACGACGAGAGAGGCCAGATCAGGTTCGTCTGACCGTGCACGCGAAAAATGCCGGGCTAAACCCCCGGCATTTTTCGGTATTCGTAGCTTGATTAGCTGCGGGGCGTTGCCTGTACCTCGAGCTCGATCTCGAGCTTGCTAGAGACGAGAACGCCGCCGGTCTCGAGAGCCTGGTTCCAGGTGATCCCGAAGTCCTCACGGGTGATCGACGTCTTGCCCTCGAAGATGATGCGCTTGTTACCCCACGGGTCGATCTGGGGGCCGAGGAACGTCGCGTCGATCACGACCGGGCTCGAGACGCCGCGGATCGTGAGGTCGCCGTGAACTGCGAAGCGGTCGTCGGAACGCGACTCGATCTTGGTTGTGCGGAACTCGATCGTCGGGAACTTCTCTACGTCGAGGAAGTCGCCGCTCCGCAGGTGCTCGTCCCTCTGCGGCTGACGGGTGTCGATCGTGGACGCCTGGATCACTGCTTGGACCTTGGAGTCCTCGATCGGATCCGCGATCGTGATCGTTCCACTGAAATCGCCGAACGTGCCACGGACTTTCGTGAACACGAGGTGGCGAGCCACCGCCGTGATGCTCGAGTGGGCGGGGTCGATCTCGTAGATCCCCGGCTCGATCTTGGTTCCCTGTAGCACCTGAGCTTCTGCCATCTCCCTGCTCCTTCTCTAAGGGCCCGCCGCCGGACCGGTCACCTACCTTGTGTAAGCGACTATAAA
>JAXDJM010000051.1:0-14900 GCA_034665605.1 Actinomycetota bacterium
CGTGTCGCGCAGCAGATGGGCAGCGACGGCCACCGCACACGCCCCCGTTCCGCATGCGAGCGTCTGCCCGGAGCCGCGCTCCCACACGCGCATCCGAACGCGATCGGGGGCCTCGACGACCGCAAACTCGACGTTGGTCATGCGGGGGAACATCTCGTGAGTCTCGATGCGGGGGCCGATGACCTCAACCGAGATGGCGTCGGGGTCGTCGACGAACGAGACCGCGTGCGCATTGCCCATCGACACACATGCCACTTCGACGACCCCATCATCGAGTTCGACCTTGGCATGCAGCGCATCGGTGCCCGGCCACTCCACGGGGATGTCCTGTGGCGCGAACGCCGGTGCTCCCATATCCACGCGCACGAGCCCGTTGCCCAGAACCGAAACCTCCTTGATGCCGGCTCGCGTGTCGACCACCAGCTCGGAGGCGGTGGTCATGCCCTGCTCGCGGGCGAACAGCGCGAGGCAACGGATCCCGTTGCCGCACATCTCCCCCACCGAGCCGTCGGAGTTCACGTAATCCATGAACAGGTCGGCCTCATCCGAAGGGGCGACCCGGATAACCCCGTCGGCGCCGATCCCGAAGCGCCGGTCGCATAGGGCCCGGGCCAGATCGCCGGTGACCTCGAGGGCGTCGCCGGGGTCGGCGAGCATGACGAAGTCGTTGCCGACGCCCTGATATTTGGCGAATCTCATTAAAGGGTCCTCCGCAAAATAGGTCGGGCGCTTCCCAACCACCCTCAAGGGTAGCCGTAACGGGGACCGCTACCCGGCAGGAGGGAATCGTTCGGCCCCGGTGAATCTTTGGGCCATGAGATCTCGGATCGCCGCCGCGCTCGCAACGGTCGCGGTAGCCGTGGCACTGATCCTGCCGGTGGCGTCCGCATCGGCCTCGGTTGCGCCGCCGGCCGGCGACATCTCCAAGAACGTCGAGTACGTGACCAACGTCCCGATCGCATCGGCTATCTCGATGGCGTTCCTGGGCAACACGATGTTCGTGTCCACCGTTCATGGTCTCTACAGCTTCGACATCTCGGACCCCGCCAACCCGACCCTGCTCGGCTCTCTGCCGATGTACATCTGGGAGAACGAAGACATGACGATCGACCCGGCGCGCAAGCTCGTGTTCATCAGCCGGGATCCGCGCGGGTTCACCTCGCCTGCCACGAGTGGGGACACGTTCCCGTACGGAGCGGTGCACATCATCGACGTCTCCAATCCCCATGCGCTCGTTCAACTGAACGCGTTTCTGGTCCCGGCCGGCCACACCAGCACGTGCGTCAACGGATGCGACTACCTGTGGACGGGCGGCCCTTATGCGAACGCCCAAACGCAACCGGGGTGGACCGGTCGCCCGATCTTTTCGACCGACATCCGCGACCCGATGAACCCCAAGCCGTGCCCGAAGCCGATCGACACCGAGCGCAACGACGGCGTGACCGACTACGCGCACGACGTCAGCGTCGATCCCGAGGGCATCGCATGGGTTTCGGGGGCCGGCGGTGTGCGCGGGTACTGGACCTCGGGCTGGCATCTCGATCCACTTACTCATAAAAGCCGTGTCGCGACGGGCTGCGATCCGATCCCATACGCGGGCGGGGGCTCACCAAAGAGCGCAACGCCGTCGCGGTTCATGCACAACTCGTGGCGCGATCCGAACATCGGTGTCGACGGCAAGAAGGGCAACGTGCTGATCGCGACCGAAGAGAACGTCGTCAGCGACTGCCGCACATCGGGGCGGGCCGTGACGTACGACCTCGACGGCAGCTACCACGGTGAGGGCTGGCGCGACATCAAGCACACACACTTCCGCATGAGCGTGCTCGACACGTGGACACCCGAGGGGGCCAAGGGCGCGCAGGGATGCGACTCCGCCCATTGGTTCACCGACGACGGACACGGGCTCCTCGCATACGCGTTCTACACAGAAGGGACCCGATTCCTCGACGTCAGCGATCCGAAGAACATCAGGCAGGTCGGTTACTTCCGGCCGAACGACGCGAACACGTGGGCGTCCTACTGGCACGACGGCTACGTGTACGTGGCCGACTTCCAGCGCGGCATCGACGTCCTACGCTTCCACGGCTCGAACTCGAGCCCGACCGTGACGGCGCCGATCGTCCACCGGGCACCTACCGGCGGCCTGAAGATGAACCCGGCCCTGGGCTTTCTATGCCCGTTCTCGATTCCGGAGAACGGCTAGAACCTTCTCCGAAACGTTCGGGTCCGCAGCGTCGATCCACTCGATCCGAGGGTCGGCCTTGAACCACGACTCCTGGCGGCGCGCGAATCGTTTCGTTGCTCTCACGATGTTGGCTCGAATAGCGTCGATATCGTTCGGGTCGGTCGCGTCGAGCACCTGCCGGTAGCCGAGTGCCTGGCGGGCCGTGCGGCCGAAGCCGGCAGCGGCCAGAGCGCGAGCCTCGTCCACTAGGCCCTCTTCGAGCATCCGGTCGACGCGCGTCGCGATCCTGGCGTACAGCGCGTCCCGTGCGAGCGTGAGCCCCACGACGCGCAGATCGAAGATGGACTCGAAGCGATCCCACGAATCGGCCAACGAGAACGGCGCGCCGGTCACCTCGATCACCTCGAGCGCGCGGATCGTGCGACGAGCGTTGGCCGGTTCGATGCGGGCCGCGGCAACCGGGTCGAGATCAACGAGTCGCGAGTGCATCGCAGCGGCTCCGGCCTCCTCTGCTTCGGACTCGAGGCGTTCGCGCACCTCGGCAACCCGCGGCGGGAACCGGAAATCATCGACAACCGCCCTGAAATACAACCCGGAGCCGCCGACGAGCAGGGGCAACGCGCCTCGGGACGAGATGTCGTCTATCGCGTGCCGGGCGGCGGCTCTGAATTCCGAGACGGTGATCTCGTCGGCGGGATCGAACACGTCGAGCATGTGGTGGGGCACGACACTTCGCAGGGCCGCGGCAGGCTTCGCGGTTCCGATGTCCATGCCCTGATACGCCTGCATCGAGTCGATCGACACGATCTCGGCCCCCAGTGCCGGTGCGATACGAGCCGCTAGCTCGGTCTTGCCAACGGCCGTCGGGCCGACGATGGCCGCAACGGTCGTCATCGGGGGACGGCGACCGCCACGGGGTATCCGACGCCGACCGGCTTTTCGTACGCAAGCAGGTGCGATCGACTGCCCGAGAACAACCGTCCGTAAAGCTGCAGGGTCGACGCACTGCACGACCCGCCGCGCGTTGCGAGCTCGGAGCCAAGCTCGGTCAGCGGCTCCGGGTCTGCGCCCAGCACCTCTACGGCGCGAGTTTCGATCTCCTCGGATTCGGGCCGATAAGTGAGCGGTGCCCGCGCGCTGAGCGACGCCGACAGATGGGCGCTGGTGATAACGAGGAAGCGCGCGTCCAATCCTTCGAGTGCTTCGATCAGATCGATCGCATCCGAGTTCGTGGCGTTGTCTTCGGCGAACGCGGCCGCGATCACAGAGCCTTTGAAGTCTCCGAGCAAAGAAAGCGCGACGAACGCGCCGTGATCGATCGATCCATCGAGGGTGGGGCGCGCCCACGCCCGAGTGATCTCCTGCGCAAGGTCGGGGGGGCCGAACCACCACCGCTCGTCACCGGGGATCCCGAACTCTCCAAGCGAGCCCGCGACCTTTTCGTAGACCCCGGTGCGAGAGCCGTGTGGAGAAACGACGACAACGGCATCGACGTCGCCGGTATCTATCGACTCGACCGCGCGCCTGACGTTCTGGGCTGAAGTTGCAACCTCGGGACTGGCGAGCGCCGGAAGAAGGATGGGGGCATGCGGGACCACTGCCCCCCGCACCACCGTCATCGCACCGTCCCGCGACTTACGAGCAGGTTGCGCACCCAGAGGGAGCCGCGGCGAGCGGTAGAGACATGCTGCGACGCGTTCTTCCCGCTCCGACGACCACCCCTTCCAGGAAGTGGGGATGGGAGCCGGTGACCGCGACGGTGCGGAAATCACCTTCGCCCGCTCCGTCCGTCGCGAAGTGAACGAGCTTGTTGGTGCGAGTGCGACCGGTGAGCTTGCCGGGGTCTTTCTTCGATGGGCCCTCGACGATCACGTCATGGGTTACGCCGACATCCCGTGCGTTCTGCTCGGTCGAGATGCGATCTTGCAGGGCGGTGAGCCGCTCGTAGCGCTCCTGGATCACAGCTTTCGGGAGGTGGCCGTCCATATCTTTTGCCTCGGTCATCGGTCGAGCCGAGTACTGGAACGTGAAGGCCGCGTCGTAGCGCGCTTGTTCGACGAGCGACAACGTCGCATCGAAATCCTCTTCGGTTTCGCCGGGGAAGCCGACGATGATGTCGGTCGTCACGGCAACCGTTGGGATCGCGTCGCGGACCATCTGCACCTTCTCGAGGTAGCTCTTGCGTGTGTAAGCACGCTTCATCCGCTTCAGCACGCGATCGGAGCCGGCTTGCACCGGCAGGTGGATGTGCTCGCACACCGAGCGACACTCGGCCATCGCCGAGACCGTGTCTTTCTTGAAGTCCTTCGGATGGGGACTGGTGAAGCGGATCCGCTCGAGCCCGTCGACTCGATCCAGCAAGCGAAGGAGAGGCGCGAATTGGGGGGTGCCGTCCAGATCCCGGCCGTAAGAGTTGACGTTTTGGCCCAGCAACGTGACCTCGACGACGCCGTCGTCTACCAGCGCCTTCACCTCGTCGACGATGTCGGCGGGCCGGCGCGACACCTCTTTCCCGCGCACCGCGGGCACGATGCAGAAGGTGCACGCGTTGTTGCAGCCGATCGAGATCGAAACCCACGCATGCCACGGGGAGCTCCGACGAGCGGGTAGCGCCGACGGGAACACCTCGGTCTGCTCGAGGATCTCGAAGCTCGGCCCCCCCACCGACTCGCGCAACAGCCGGGGAAGGCTCGCCAGGTTGTGCGTTCCAAGCACGACATCCACATAGGGGGCCTTGGTCTGGATCAGCTCGCGATCCTTCTGTGCAAGACACCCCCCGACCACGATCCGCATGCCGGGCTTCGATTCCTTGACCGGGCTCAGGTGCCCTAGGTTCCCGTACAGCCTCGTGTCGGCCTTCTCCCTGATGCAGCACGTGTTGAAGACGACGACGTCGGCGTCTTCGGCGGAGCCGGCGCGGACGTAACCCTCGTTCTCGAGCATCCCGGCCATCCGCTCGGAGTCGTGTTCGTTCATCTGACACCCGTAGGTGGTGATGAAATACGACCCCATCTGTTCGCTCACCCGCTGAAGGCTATCCCCGGGCCATCACTTGGCGTACGCCGAGGACCGGGTCTCGCGGATCACCGTGATGCGGATCTGGCCGGGATACTGAAGCTCTTCCTCGACCTTCTTGGCGATATCGCGGGCGATGACGTCGGCTCTGAGATCGTCGACGTCTTCCGGCTTGACCATCACGCGGACCTCGCGGCCGGCCTGCATCGCGTACACCTTGTCCACACCTTCGAACTCGTTGGCGATGGCCTCGAGGCGTTCCAGACGCTTGACATAGGTTTCGATGCTTTCGCGGCGGGCCCCCGGGCGCGCGCCCGAGATCGCATCGGCGACCTGCGTGATGACCGCCTCGACCGTTCGCTGCTCGACCTCGTTGTGGTGCGATTCGATGCAGTGGCACACGGCCGGCGATTCTTTAAGGCGTCGAGCTATCTCGGCTCCGATCAGGGCGTGGCTTCCTTCGACCTCGTGAGTAACCGCCTTACCGATGTCGTGAAGAAGCGTGCCCCGCTTGGCGAGCTGCACGTCGGATCCCATCTCGGCTGCAACCATCGCGGCGATGTGAGATGCCTCGACGACGTGGCGTAGAACGTTCTGCCCGTACGAGGTTCTGAACTTCAACCGCCCGAGCACGCGGACCAGCTCGGGGTGCATGTCGGTGATCCCGGTCTCCATCACGGCCCACTCGCCGGCCTCGCGGATCTCACGCTCGACCTCGGTCTTTGACTTCTCGTGCATCTCTTCGATGCGCGCCGGCTGGATGCGGCCATCACCGATGAGATGCTCGAGCGTCAACCGGGCCATCTCGCGCCGGATCGGGTCGAAGCACGACAACACCACGGCCTCGGGGGTGTCGTCGATAATCAGGTTCGTGCCGGTGGCGGCTTCGAAGGCCCTGATGTTGCGGCCCTCACGACCGATGATCCGGCCCTTCATGTCCTCGTTGGGCAGGGTGATCGTGGTGACCGTTGACTCGGTGGTGAGGTCCGAGGCGACCCGTTGCATCGCGATGGCGATGATCTTGCGGCCGCGCTTGTCACCCTCTTCGCGGGCCTGTGCCTCGATGTCTCGAACGACCGTCATCGCGTCGCGCTTGGCTTCGTCCTGGATCTGCTCGACGAGAGCCTGCTTCGCGTCCTGGGCCGTCATCCCCGCTGCACGTTCGAGCTCGACACGGGCCCGCTGCCCGATCTGATCGATCTCGGTACGGGCCGCGGTGATCTCGTTCTCTTTGGACTCGATCGTCTGCTCGCGGCGATCTAGCGATACGGCACGGGAATCGAGTGTCGCCTCCCGTTGCGAGATCCGGTCTTCCTTCTTATCTATCTCTTCTCGGCGGCGCTTGAGGTCGGCTTCCGCCTCGTTGCGCATCTTGAAGATCTCGTCTTTGGCCTCAACGAGGGCCTCTTTCTTCGCGGTCCCAGCGGTTCTCTCCGCCTCTTGGAGGATCGTCTTCGCCCGAGATTCGGCAGAAGTGACTTCCTTCTGAGCCATGTACTGCCGGACGAAATATCCGATACCCGATCCCGCGAAAAGACCGACGACCAGGCCGATAACGATGCCCATCGTTCGCTCCTTCCTTCCCCCAGGAGCGCGACGTCGCCCGAAGGCCGGCCGCTGCCGGCACGAGCGAACTAAAGAGAGCTTCTAGATCCCTATGTGATTCGGGCTGTCAAAAGCGCAGTTGGGAGCCCCCGTCGGGGGCTGCAAGTTCGGATTCGGCTGCGTTCGGTCGGCTCGGTCAAGGACAAAAAGTTCTCTCTTGTTCGGTCGCGCCTAGAGGAATCTGGCTGGCTATGTTTTTCCTGGTGGTAATGGTACGCCCCGCGGCTTGGGGTCGGCGGAACCCGACCTACCTAGTCCCACCCCTCGGGGGGCAGGACCGACCTGACCGCCGCCTCGGTGGATTCCCCGCCGAAGCCCCGGCGCAGGAGCATCCCGGCCAGGGCGGAAGCCTGGGCCGCGAGGGGGCGATGCGCCACCCGGGGGGCCAGCTTCAACGCCACGGCAGCCGCTCGCTGGATCTCATCGGAGTCGATCTCGGATACCGCCTGGCGGGCCAGTTCGTGATCGACCCCCTTGGCCTCGAGCTCGGCGACAAGCTTGGCGGCGCCGTACCCCTTCGCGACGGCTCTCTCGTCGATCCAGCTGCGAGCGAATGCGGCGTCGTCGACCAAGCCAAGTTGGCCCAGCCGGCCGAGGGCCGCGGCAACGATCTCGGGTTCGAATCCCGCGCCGATCAGCCGGCCTTCGAGCTCGTTGCGCGAGCGGGATCGTCTAGCTAATAGATGTCCTGCCCGCGCCATGCACTCCTTGTATTGGCCGCGCTCGGAGACGCGGTCGGCACCGTCGCACGAATGCCCGTTCCCGTTCGATCCAGACGAGGTGTCGAGTGGGAGCGGATCCATCGGATCTATCGCCCGGGCACTAGTCGGTGGCCTCGGCGATCGCGACGACGTTGTCTTCTACAGGTGCATCTGTGGGTGCCTCGTCCGCATCGGGCAGCGCGAGCAGACCGAGCTTTTCCTTGATCTTGAGCTCGATCTCGGTAGCGATGTCGGCATTGTCGGCCAGGAAGCTCTTCGCGTTCTCGCGGCCTTGTCCCAGTTGGTCGTCACCGTAGATGAACCAGGCTCCAGACTTGCGAACGATCTCGTTCTCGATGGCGACGTCCAGGAGACTTCCTTCTTTCGATATGCCGAAGCCGTACTGGATATCGAACTCGGCCTTCTTGAACGGCGCGCTCACCTTGTTCTTGACGACCTTCACCCGGACCCGCGACCCCACAACTTCGGCACCGTCCTTCAGTGAGTCGATCCTGCGAACGTCGAGGCGAACCGACGAATAGAACTTCAGAGCTCGCCCACCGGGAGTGGTCTCATTGGAGCCAAACATGACGCCGATCTTTTCGCGGATCTGGTTGATGAAGATGAGGATCGTCTTGGAGCGGCTAACGCTGCCGGTCAGTTTGCGCAGGGCCTGGCTCATGAGACGAGCCTGCAACCCGACGTGGCTGTCACCCATCTCGCCTTCGATCTCGGCCCGAGGCACGAGAGCGGCTACGGAGTCGATAACGATGACGTCCATCGCACCGGAGCGAACCAGCGTGTCGGCGATCTCGAGGGCTTGCTCGCCGGTGTCGGGTTGCGACACCAGAAGATTGTCGATATCGACACCCAGCGCCTTTGCGTACGTCGGATCGAGCGCGTGCTCGGCGTCGATGAACGAGACGAGGCCTCCGGACTTCTGTGCCTCGGCGATGACGTGCAATGACACCGTCGTCTTCCCCGAGCCTTCGGGGCCGTAGATCTCGACGATGCGGCCACGCGGGAGTCCGCCCACGCCCAGCGCCAGATCGAGTGCCAGCGAACCGGTCGGAACCGTCTCGACGCTGAGCCGGGGGCCGAAGTCGCCCATACGCATGATGGCGCCCTTGCCGTGTTGCTTTTCGATCTGAGCCAGGGTCATCTCGACCACCTGCGCACGGCCCGAATCCCGGATCATGCTGGTCACGTCGCTGCGGTCTCGCGGGTTTCCCATCGAACGGTCCTCCTTTAGCTAACCGGCCCGCCCTGGGGCCCGTGGTGTCTGACTTCTCGGACCCTAGAGATGAGGTGTGACGACTTTCGGCCGATGCTAGTCGAACAGACGTTCGATGGAACGGATTTGCGCTGGTCGAGCCCCATAAATCACCCCGGCGTAGTTATCTTGGTGTGATTCTAGACCCGTTACGACCTGCCGGGAAGGTGCCGCCCGCTATTTGAAGGTGCCGCCGGCTATCAAGGGCCCAGAGGGTTCGGGCCACCTTCGCCCGGCTGACTCCTCAGGAAGCGCTCGACCTCGGCGGCGATCTCGTCGGCGCCCGGCACTTCGGGTTGGCCGGCGAGTTGCTCGAGCTGTTCGAGGTACTCCTTGGCCTCGGGCCGGTTCGAGAACATCTCGTCGAGTCGCCCGCTCAATGCCGCGGCTTCCCCTTCCAGCTCACCGACCCCGATCGACACGCCGAGGTGCGACTCGACGCGACGGATCAACGCGATCGAACCCGGCGGGTAGGGAGACAGGTAGTGCGGAACCTGGGCCCAGAACCCGACGGCGCCGATCCCGTTGTGGCCGAGCGTCCACTCGATGAGGCTCACCGCTGCTGCCGGTACGCGCAACAGCCCTTCGGTCGCTATCCCGCCCCCGTCCAGAAGCTCCGAGCTCGAGCCGGTCATCATCACCGGCGTCGGAGCGGTGTGAGGCACCGCAGCCGGTATCGCCCCGAGGCTTATGTGTCGCACGACGTGGGCTTGCGTGGCGATCTCGAGAACAGAGTGCGCAAACTCGTTCCAGCGGTAGTCGGGCTCCGGACCGGTAAGGACGAGCACGTCGCGCGAGTCAAAGCGGTTGCGCGTCAACGTCATCTCCGGCATCTGAAGGTCTTTGTAGGTGCCGTCCTCGATGTCGAGGACGGGGCGATGACTTCGGAAGTCGAACAACGCGTCCCCATCGAAACGCGCTACAAGCTCGCCACCCTCGGCGATGTGCCGGGCGGCGGTAGAACCGGCCGCTCCCGCGTCCACCCAATCCTGGAACGACACGATCAACGCGGGCTCGGCCAGGTCCGACAGATCCCCGACAACTTCGATAACGCTCACCCTGCCAGCCTAGATGGGAGGAAGGGCCCACCGAATCACACGTTGATGAACTTGTGGGACTGAAAGAACGTCCCGGTAGGTTGGTGCGGTCATGAATGTCTTTGTGGATATCGGGCACGGCCTTCGCGAGGGGTTCTTCATGTTCTGGGAGACCCTGTGGGCGTTGGTGCTCGGCTTCGGTCTGTCGGGCGCGGTCCAAGCGTTCGTGTCGCGGCGCGAGATGGAGCGCGTGATGGGCGACCACAGTCCCGGCGCGGTTACGCGTGCAACGGGACTCGGCATGGTGTCGTCGTCGTGCTCGTATGCCGCGACCGCGATGGCGAAGTCGTTGTTCGAGAAGGGTGCGGATTTCATCTCCGCGATGGTGTTCATGTTCGCGTCGACGAACCTCGTCTTGGAACTAGGGATCGTCCTGATCGTCTTGATGGGATGGCAGTTCGCCGCTGCGGAGTTCGTGGGCGGGCCGATCATGATCGTCTTGCTGGTCGTCTTCGGATCGATCGTTCTTAGCAAACCTGTGATCGAACGAGCGCGCCGGCGGGTTCGCGAGCAGCGCGCCGGCGATGAGCACCACCACAATGTCGCCCTCGAGGACGACCTTCAACGTGCCCCGTGGTCCACGCGGTTGCGCTCCAAGGCCGGCTGGTCGGACGCAGCGGGATACACCATGGCAGATCTCAAGATGCTGCGACGCGAACTGGTTATCGGATACGTCGTTGCGGGCTTCCTCGCGGTCCTGGTTTCGAACAGGGTGTGGAACGACGTCTTCCTCCACGGACATGGAGCACTCACTTCGATCGAGAACGTGATCGTGGGACCGGTCATCGCGTTCATCAGCTTCGTGTGTTCGATCGGCAACGTTCCGATGGCGGCGGCCCTGTGGCACGGTGGGATCAGCTTCGGGGGCGTGATCAGCTTCATCTTTGCCGACCTCATCGCGTTGCCCCTGGTGCTCATCTATCGCAAGTACTACGGAGGTCGACTCGCACTGCGATTGACCCTGCTCTTCTGGGGTGTGATGGCAGCTGCGGGCCTGATCGTCGAGGGGTTATTCGCACTGTTCGGCATCATCCCGGACACCCGCCCGGCACAGATCGTCCATACGGGATTCGCCCTCAACTACACCAGCGTGCTGAACGTCCTCTTCCTGGGAGCCTTCGGGGTCCTCTACTGGCTCTATCGCAACCGGGAACGGTTCGGCGGCGGAGAGGGCTACGCGAATGACCCCACGTGCGGGATGCAGGTCGAGATAGCAACGGCGCCGGCCCGAGCGGTCGTCTCGGGCACCACCTATTACTTCTGCTCGGACGGATGCAGGGACCAATTCCTGGCAAGCCAAGGTCACATATCCTCCGCCGGAAGCTCTCCTAAAGGACAATAGGCTCGGCTGCAGCCAGAGACCGTCTAAACAAGAGGAGCTATGACCCGCAACCGATCGATCAACCGCGTTGTGACCTGCGTCGCCGCCTTGTCCGCAATGGTCGTCCTCGTAACGGTCGCCGTGACGACCACTGCGAGCGGCGCGCCCACTCCGACGGCCCGCGCCACCGCGCGCAGTGGGCCCGTCGCGCGGTGGGCCAACCGAGCGATCGAGAAGCGACCGGTCGTACACCGTGCCCCCGCGGCCACAGTCTCGGCACCCGTCAGGACGATGACTCGGGTCCGATCGAACGTCGCGGCCGCAAGTCCGACGCCCACTCCGGCCGGCCCGGCCCCGACGGTCTTCGAGGGCATCTCGAACAACTCGACCGTCAGTCCACCCGACCCCACCGGTGACGTGTCCGAGACCCAGTACGTCCAAGCGGTTAACAGCCTCAAAGGGGCCCGCATCGCGGTCTACGACAAGACGAACGGCAACCTGGTCGCAGGACCCTTCTTGCTCGACAAGTTGTGGCGCGGGGGCCGGTGCGGAAATCACGGCGAAGGTGACCCGGTCGTTCAGTTCGACCCACTCGCCCAGCGCTGGGTGCTCAGCCAGTTCGCGTTCAAGTTCGACGACTTTGGAAATCCAGTCGGGCCGTACAGCGAATGCATCGCCGTATCGACATCTTCCGACGCGGCGGGGACCTACTACCCGTACGGGTACCTGATCTCCAACACCGCGTTCCCCGACTTCCCGAAGTTCGGTGTCTGGCCCGACGGTTATTACATGTCGATCCATCTCTACGGAGTTAGCGGCTCGACCAAGCAAGGGATCATCGCGTTCGACCGCGAGAGCATGCTGACCGGGGCCCCTGCGCGACAACTGATCTTCTTCGTGAACTCCGGACTGTTCGGTTTGTTGCCATCGGATCTCGAAGGAACGACGCCCCCGCCGGCCGGTGCGCCCAACTATCTGGTCGTGTTGCGAGACAACAACGTGGGAGCGCCGGCGGACAAGATCTTCCTCTACGCGTTCTTCGCCAACTGGAACAGGCCGAAGCATTCCCACATCGACGGCGCCGCCCAGTTCGCGACCCAACCGTTCAATTCGAACCTGTGCCACGGCGGATTCTTCTGCCTTCCGCAGAAGGGCACCGGTATGAAGCTCGATGCGATCGGCGGAACGCCCGGGGTCGGCTCGTATCTCATGTATCCACTCGTTTATCGCAACTACGGAGACCACGAGGCGCTCGCATTCCAGCACACCGTGAAAGTTGGGACGACCCGGCACGCGGGCATCAACTGGTTCGAGGTTCGCGACCCGTCGACCACCCCCACGCTCTTCCAGCAAGGCACCTACGCACCGGACTCGCTCGATAGGTGGGTCGGGAGCATCGCGATGGATGGGTTCGGAGGGATCGCTATGGCATTCAGCACGACCAGCGCGGATAGCTACCCGTCGATCGCGTACACGGGCCGGATCCAATCCGACACCATCAATCAGATGCCGCTCGGCGACCAACCCATCGTCGCGGGAGGAGGATCGCAGACCTTTTCCCCCCGTTGGGGCGACTACACCGCACTGTCGGTCGACCCGCTCGACGACTGCACGTTCTGGTACACCGACGAGTTCTATCCGTCGAGCTCGCACTATGGGTGGCACACGGCGATCGCATCGTTCCGGCTGCCGACGTGTAGCGGAGCCCCGGGGTCGCCGTCACCGCGACCCTCGGCGTCGCCCACGCCTACGCCCGCGCAGTCGCCTACGCCGTCACCATCGGCGACGCCTTAGACCAAGTCAGACCAAGAAAGGCAACTTAGATCCGCGCGATAACCGGCGTAACGGCCGTCGTCGTCCTGTTGTCGTCGGTCTTCGCCGTAGGGCCGACCGGGGCAGCGGCTAAGCATGGTCCCGCGCTCGCGCGGTGGGCCGATTCGGCCATCACCAGCCACCCTGTCGTACGTCGTGCTCCCGCACCCCGCGTCTCTTCGACCGCGCGGTCCATCGCTCCGACCCGTGAGCGCGCAACTCGGATCGGCGCGGCCCCCTCGGCGGTGGGATCGGTATTCGAAGGGATCTCGAACACCACCAGGATCGCTCCCCCCGATCCCATCGGAGATGTGTCCGATACCCAATTCGTCCAGTCGGTCAATGGGCTCCACGGCGCGCGCGTCGCGGTCTACAACAAGGGCACCGGGGCCGTCGAAGCGGGCCCTTTCAACCTTCAAATGCTCTGGGACAAGGGTCGTTGCAAAAAGGATGGCTGGGGAGACCCGGTCGTGCAGTTCGATCCACTCGCGAAGCGCTGGCTGCTGACCCAGTTCGCGTTCAGATTCGATGATTCGGGAAGCCCGGCGGGCCCGTACTTCGAGTGCATCGCCGTTTCCACAACGTCCGACGCAACCGGGAGCTACTACCCATACTCGTTTCGGATCACTAAGAAAAAGCTTCCGGACTTCCCCAAGTTCGGGGTATGGCCAAACGGCTATTACATGTCGGTCCATCTGCTCGGGAGGAAGGGCAAGACCTCGCAGGGCATCATCGCCTTCGACCGCGCCAGCATGCTGAAGGGAGCCCCGGCGCGACAGATGATCTTCTTCGTCAACTCGGATCTTTTCGGGCTACTGCCGTCGGACCTCGAAGGCTCGACGCCCCCACCGAGCGGCGCACCGAATTACCTGGTCGTGCTGCGGGACGACAACCTTGGAGACAAGGCGGACAAGGTCTACCTGTATGCGTTCTTTGCCACCTGGGCCCACCCTCGACGTTCTCACATCGATGGCGCTGCGAAGCTCGCTACCGATCCGATGAATTCGTTCCTCTGTCGAGGTGGATTCTTCTGCATCCCCCAGAAAGGAACCGGGATGAAGCTCGACGCGAGCGCGGGAGCGTTGGGGATCGGTGCTTATCTGATGTACCCGTTGGTGTACCGCAACTACGGCGACCACGAATCACTTGTTTTCCAACACACGGTTCAAGTCGGAAGAACCTTTCAGGCCGCGATCAATTGGTTCGAGGTCCGCGACCCATCGACCACACCAACCCTGTTTCAGCAAGGCACGTACGCCCCGGACGAGCTCGACCGATGGGTGGGAAGCATCGCGATGGACTCGTTCGGCGACATCAGCCTGGCATTCAGCACATCTAGCAAAGACAGCTACCCATCCATCGCGTACACCGGCAGGTCGCAGTCCGACACGCTCGGAGAGATGCCGTTGGGCGATACCCGCATCGTGGCCGGCGAGGGATCGCAAACCGGTTCGCCGCGCTGGGGTGACTACACCGCGCTGTCGGTCGATCCCGTCGACGACTGCACGTTCTGGTACACCAACGAGTACTACCCGTCGACGTCACGCTCGGGGTGGCACACGGCGATCGCATCGTTCCGGCTGCCGGCGTGCAGCTCTTCGCCGTCGCCGTCCCCCTAGGGACGAGGCCCGACGTCGTTAGATGCCGGGCCGCCCGGCGCCGACGTAATCACTGGTCCGCAGGGGCACGACCCTCACATTCGCCCCGGTGTATGGCGCTTCGACCATCTGGCCGTTGCCTATGTACATCGCCACGTGGTGGATCGGGGATCCGAAAAAGACGAGGTCGCCGGGCTGGAGGTCCGAGGTTGCGACCCGGGCGGTCACCGAGTACTGGGCGGCCGAGCTGTGCGGCAGGGACACCCCGGCGTGTGCCCACGACCACATCG
>JAXDJM010000052.1:0-3599 GCA_034665605.1 Actinomycetota bacterium
TCGACAAGGTGCTCTACCCCAACGACGGGATCACCAAGAGAGATGTCATCGACTACTACGACGCGATCGGCTTCCGCATGGTTCCGGAGGTCAAAGACCGGCCGATGACACTCGAGCGGTATCCCGACGGCATAGCTCACGGGCGTGTGTTCACCAAAGCTATCCCTAAGTATTTCCCCGAGTGGATAGCTCGCAAGACGATCAAGAAATCGGGTGGAGAGGTGACGCACGTGGTCTGCAACGACCGCGCGACCCTCGTCTATCTGGCCAATCAAGCGTGCCTGACCCAACACATAGGTCTGTCCCGCATCGACCGCATCGATCGACCCGACCACATGATCTTCGATTTCGATCCATCTACCGATGACTTCGCCATTGTGAGAAACGCCGCGCTGCGGGCGAGGGAGCTCCTCGAAGATCTAGGTTTCCATGCCTTCGTCAAAACGACAGGGTCGCGTGGCCTCCACGTCATGGTGCCCCTTGCGCGACGTGACCGCTTCGAAGATGTTCGTTCATTCGCTTATGAGATCGCGTCGTTCATGGCAGCCGAAGACCCGAAGAGGCTGACGGTAGAACAGCGAAAGGTGAAACGCGAGGACAGGCTGTTCGTCGATTTCATGCGCAACGCTTATGCGCAAACCGCCGTGGCTCCTTACTCTCTTCGCGCTCGTGACGGCGCTCCGGTCGCGATGCCGCTCGAGTGGGATGAAGTCTCGGAGAAAAAGCTCACCGCGCGGCGCTACACGATCCGCGATGCAGCGGATGTCGCGGAGGAACGCGATCCGTGGAAAGGATGGCGTCGCTACGCGCGCACGATCAAAGATCCCAGAGAGCGTTTTCAGAAGCTGTTCGCGAGAGCCGGTTAGGTGGCGTCGTATCTAGAACGTCGCGCCAAGCGGTGGGGAGTTGCTCTCGGTTACAACGATTTTCAGAACGACCGGCGCGAGTCGTCGCCTCAAGTGGTCGAACGCGCTCTCGAGCTCATGGGCGCAAGTCCGGGCTCCCCGCCGCCGCCCGCGGTGCGAGTCGTCCGGAAGGGGACGCGTACCCGCGTCGGCAAGGGAGTGATCGAAGCAGAAGACGGTCGATCCATACCGACAGCCTCGGTTCTACCGGCCGAGGTGCCACTCGGATATCACTCTTTCACAGCGAGCGACGGGCAGACATCGCCTCTGATCGTCGCTCCACCACGGTGCTACCTGCCGAAGGGATTGCACAGGTGGGGCTGGGCGATCCAGGTCTATGCACTCCACTCGCAAACCAGTTGGGGCATAGGCGACCTGAACGATCTTGCCCATTTAGGGGAGTGGGCTCGCGACTCGGGGGCCGGAGCCCTGATGATCAACCCGTTACACGCGCCGACTCCCGGCCCCCGTCCTCAGCCAAGCCCTTATTTCCCGGGAAGCCGGCTCTTCAGAGACCCTTTGTACATAGCCGTCGAGAAACTGGCGAGCGCCTTACAAGCCGCGCCATCGATAGCGCGGGCGGTGACGGCAGGCCGGCGGTTGACCGAGAAACCTCTCGTCGATCGGGCCTCCGTTCACCGGGTGAAGATGCGCGCCCTCGAGCGGATCTGGAGCTCTATCGAGCGCGACCCGGCCTTCGAGCGCTATCGCAAAAAAAAGGGGCGGTTGCTCGAAGACTTTGCCACCTATTGCGCGCTCTCCGAAGTGCACGGGAGTGACTGGCGCGAATGGCCACGAGCGCTCCTCGATCCTCGAGGGAAGACGGTAAGAGAGTTCAGAGCCGAGCACCGCGATCGCGTGGCATTCCATTCGTGGCTGCAGTTCGTCATCGAGAACCAGTTGGAGGAGGCAGCCGCCACGACCGGTCTGATAGCGGACCTCGCCGTCGGGGTCGACCCCCATGGACCCGACGCATGGATGTTTCAGGACGCCTTCGCGGTGGATGCTCGTGTCGGCGCGCCGCCGGACGAGTTCAATGCCCGGGGGCAGGATTGGGGTGTACTGCCTTTCGACCCGCACAAGCTGGCCGCGACCTCGTTTCAAGCCTTCATCGAGACCGTCCGGGCGAACCTCGCCCATGTCTCCGGATTGCGACTCGATCACGTGATGGGGTTGTGGCGCTTGTACTGGGTCGTGGGAGACGATCCCACGCAAGGCACCTACATCAGATATCCGGCGCGGGAACTGCTCGACATCGTGTGTCTGGAGAGTGTCCGCGCAGGCGCGATCGTCGTGGGCGAAGACCTCGGTACCGTCGAGCCCGAAGTGCGAGCAGAGATGACCAGGCGCAACATGTTGTCGTATCGGGTCCTGTGGTTCGATGATCGGCCCCCTTCCGAATATCCACAGATGGCGCTTGCCACAATCAGCAACCACGACCTTCCAACAGTTAGTGGGCTGTGGACGGGACGCGATATCGCCATTCAGCGCAAACTCGGCCTGCAGCCGAACGAGAAAGCCGAAGAGCAAGTCCGGCGCAGAGCGCGACGGCTCGCTCGCGTAAGATCCGATGCTCCAGCGCAGAAAGCGACGCAGCGGCTCTACGAAGCATTGGGTGCAGCGCCAAGCGCGCTGACTTTGGGAACACTCGAGGACGCGTGCGGCGTCGTTGCCCGCCCTAACTATCCGGGCACTACGACGAAGCGGAACTGGTCGCGGAGGCTTCCCCTTCGGATCGACCAACTCGCACGTAGCAAACGCGTCGCTGCCCTAGTCGACGCGCTCAACAAAGGACGCTCGCGGGACTGAGGTGGCCCCATCCTGGTCGGAACCGGCTCGGCCGCCCAGGTGTATAGGAGGTGAACCCGGAAAACCGGAGGAGGGTCATGTGAGAAGAACCGCAATTCTCGGTGCGGCGGCAATCATGTTGCTGTCTGTGCTGGTCCCGGCGGCCCACGCCAAGGGGGCGAAGGAGATCTCGGTAAGCGGCCCCAAGCTGACGACGTTCACCATCGCCGGCGAAGCTCGAGCGGGAAACTTCGCCACCATCTCGGGCTTCTGGCCGGAGGCTTTCAGCACTTCGCCCGACCCGACGACTGCGAAGACGACGGCGTCGGAGCTCGGTCCTCGATTCGTCGCCCGATATCTGATGGCCGCTCCGGGGATGCGCAGGACCACGGTGGTGCAGGAGATCTATCCGTATGCGACGCCGCAACCACAGACATATCTCGCGGCAGGTCAGCGAGCTCTCGGGACGAGCACGAAGGGTGGTTGGTACCGCGCGAACGACGAACTGGTGTCGTTCTTGCAGTCGCACGGTCTCCCTTCGGCCCACGCGCTCGGTGTCGCTGTGAAGGAAAAGGGCGACAATTCGCCGAGTTCGAATGTCACTTCACCCCCGGCCACTCCACACTCCGTCACCGGTTCGGCCGTGCCGCCGTCCGGAAAAGGGCCATGGTGGCCGTGGGCGCTGGGGGCCGCGGGGGTGGGTCTGATCGCGGCCGGAGCCGCGGCTCGCGTGCGACGTGTCCGCGCGGCGCGAACAGCGATCACCTAGCGCTAACCGTCTCCGGTGGAGGGCCGACCACTGGACGACTCGGAACTAGTCGTTCGGACAAGACGTGGTGACGACAACGCCTACGAGGAGCTCGTAAGGCGGTATCAGAGCGCGGCGTACCGCGTTGCCTACCTCGT
>JAXDJM010000053.1:0-3337 GCA_034665605.1 Actinomycetota bacterium
CCGCCAGGACTGCGTACTCATACGTGATCGCCACGTCGCCGTTACCGGACTCGAAGTTCTTGAGCGAATCATTCGCACTCTTGTCCAGAACCGTGACGTTCTTGAAGATGCCTTCGAGCAGTTTGCCGGCCTCTGTTGGGTCGTTGCCCTTGTAACCCGGAACCTTGCCGCGCGTCGCCGCGCCGTACGCCCCAACGATGTTCCACTTCGCGCCGCCACTCTGTGCCGGGTCCGGCGTGAGGATCTGCAGCCCCGACTGTGTCAGGTCGCTCCAGTCATGGATGTTCTTGGGATTGCCGGGACGCACATCGAAAACGACGTCCGATGTCGCGACGATCGAGCCGTTCGGGTCGTTCTGCCAGTCGTGCGTGATCAAGCCCGCCTTCTGGATCGCCTCGACATCGGGGGCCAGAGACAGCGCAACGATGTCTGCGGGGAATCCGTTGACGACGTTCTGGGACTGCGTTGTGCTTCCACCGAACGAGGTCTGGAAGATCGGGGTCTGTCCGTTGTGAGCGTCGGACCACTTGGTCGTGAAGTCGGTGATCAGCTTGCCGTATACGTCGTAGACGTTGCTGTACGCGGCAAGTGTCACCACGGGACTCTGCTGTGTCTTGTTGCAGTCCGCGCTCGAGCCCGCGGTAGTGGATGCGCCGCTCGAGCCACCGCAGGCAGCGAGCCCCATGGCTCCCACTGCTAGGAGCGCGACAACGCGCATGTAAGAACGTGCTTTCAAGAGGAGGTCCTCCTTCCGATCGATCCGAGATCGATCACGAAAAACGACCTCCCGTGGGTACGGGTCGATCGTCGTTGACGATTCGCTAGAGGAAGAGGCTGTGGCAAAAACCGGCGCTTCTAGCCGGGGATCCGGAGCTTGACCGACGTCTCGAGAGAGACGACCTTGCCCTGGTGCACCTTTAGGAGCACCGAGCCAAAGTCCATGTCGGACAGAGCTTCGGCAACAGCGTCGAGGACCGGCGTGAGATCGTTCTCCGAGCCGGCCTGGGCGCCGTTAGATGCCGCGACCTGTTCCATAGGGCGACACTCTTACAGGAGTGTCATAGGAGTGTCAAATACCTGCCCTGCCTTGGAGGCTCCTACTGCCCTTTCAGAACGTGGATAACCGGAGGGATGTAGGCCGTCCATTCCCGGCCCTCGAAGGTCCCGGTTGCGATGTAGGCGTGGTCGCGCCATCTGGCGTCTACAGGGGTCCCGGCCGGAACGATCAGAGCGTCGGCGGAAAAGCCCCCGTCGGCGATCTTGGCGTTCCATGCCGCAGCCAGGTCCCGGTCGCGGATCCGCAGGTCGTTGCCCTGAAGGCGAGGATCGTCGTAGCTCGCCAGGCGACATCCCGAGAACTCGAACAAGAAGAAGCCGAGGCTGTCGTCCCCCTGGACCCGAGCGATCTCCGAAGGGTCGAGTTGAGCGGCCACTCGGCGCACGAACGAGCCCGGACCGAGATCGTCGCGGGCGTAGACGAATCCCGCAGCGTGGCGCTGAAGGATCCGGGTTAGCGCCACCGAGGCATAGACGGGCGATGCGGCCCCCACGATCATGACTACGGCGCCAACCGCGGCGAGCATGCGTCGTAACCGTGGTCGAGCGGCCCATATCGCCGCGGCCGCGATCCCCGCCAGCGCGGCACCGACAAGGTGGAACGGCGGCCATGCCCGGCCCTGGTGGAGCAACGTCGCGTTGCCGGCGAGCTGCCATCCGAAAGCCTCGCGCGCGAGCGACACCCCGAGCAGCGCTGCGGAGGCCAACGCGAACGCGCCGATCGATCGCATCTTGTTGCGCACGACCAGCACAGCACCCGCCACTGCAAGGGGCACGAGCAATCCCCACGACGCGACGGCGGTCGGCAAACTCCACTCCATCCCGAGCTGCGGTGTGATGTTCACGAATCCGCCGTATCGCAGATACGACGCGACGACGGGGCCGGCCCACAGCGCGAAGACGACAAGTGCGACCCCGATGATCGAGCATGCGGTGAGCAAACGACGCCCGCGACCCGCCAGGAAAGAAGCGGTGATGGTCCACAGCATGGCGCTCACGAGCATCGGCACGCTCACGAGCCCGACCAGTCCGACCACAACACCGGCACACACGCGAGCGATGCGACGCGGATCGGAGACCGCGATCGCGATCAGTAACGCGGCCCCTACAAGAAGCACGAGTCCAAGCTCGCGCGGGAACGCGGGTGGCAACAACTCGTAGACAGAGTTAGGCGACGCGACCACCAGATCCGCGCCGAAGCGTGCGTCACCCGGAGAAGTGATGAACGACGGATGGTGGGCGGCTATCCAGCCGAATCCCCCGATCAAGCTGACCGCGACGGCCGCGGGCCACCCGGCGAGAGAACTGGCCAGGCGCGCCAGCGCGGCGGCTCCCAGGGGGATCAGGAAGACCAGCAGATATCCGAGCGCGTCGTGCGCAACGACGGGGTCGCTACCGGGAACAAGCCGGACCATCGTTGCAAGGACGGCATGGAATCCCCACGGGTAGGCATTGCGGTCGTAGGTGGGAGCCGGTCCGGTAGGAACCGGTTCGCCGTGAAGCAACTGCTGGGTCCATCCCAAGTGCCATGCAGAGTCGCCGGTACGGACCCCCGAGCCCGCGACGATCACGGGTGCGATGTATATCGAGCTCACCGCGATCACGAAGGGAAGGACCACCTTCCAGCGGATGCCGCGCGGCCACGCGCGTCTGAAGTATCCAAGGACGAGAAGGGCCGCGCCGGCGACCGGCACGATCCCGGCGACGCCGAAGACGAGACCGCCGGTGACGATGTTGATCACCATCAACAAGACGGCGAAGGCAACGAACCCGACGATCGACAACAACCCACGTTCGACGTTGCCGAGTCGCGCGTTGGGAAAGAGACGTGCGACGGCTACGTCAACAACGATCCATCCAAGGGCCGCTACGAGAACGGCTTGAAGTAGTGAGCCGGCCAGCGCGCCGGCACTCATTCAACAGATGCCAGAACTTGGCCCGCCCCCGCGGTGTCGCCCGGTTTGACCAAGAGCTGAGTGATCGCGCCCGCGCGGGGGGCCGCGATCGTGGTCTCCATCTTCATCGCCTCGAGAACTAGCACCGCTTCGCCGGCTTCTACCGCCTGGCCCTCGGTCACCAGAACTTTAAGGATCGTTCCCTGCATCGGTGCGACGACATCGCCCGACGACGCAACCCCGTGGGTCGCTGCGGATGCGAAGGCCGCCATCGATGGATGCCACAACCGAACCGGACGCCCGCCGACCATCAACACGTTCGATGCTTCGTCATCCGACGCCTCGTCGACCAATCGATCGAGCACGCCACTCTCCTCGACCGTTCG
>JAXDJM010000054.1:0-8499 GCA_034665605.1 Actinomycetota bacterium
TGCGAGGTCCGAGCACACCACGGGCCGGCCGGCAGCCATAGCTTCGATCAACACGATGCCGAACGATTCGCCTGAGCGGGCCGGTGCGCAGTAAACGTCTGCGGCTTTGAATACCGATGCCTTGTCGCCGTCGGGGATCCGGCCAAGCCACGTCGTGTCGATCCCTAATTCTCGAGCGAGCTTCCTGGCGCCGCGTTCTTCCGGACCGGTCCCCGCAACCACAACGCGCGCGTCGAGGTCTCTGATCCGCGTGCACGCTTGTAACAACACTTCGAGGCCCTTCCTACGCTCGAGTCGCGACAAGAACAAGATCTTCTTGCCGGGACCGAGATCCATCGCTGATGCGTCGCGAAAGCCCGCAACGTCAACGCCGTTCGGAGTCAATCGATACGTGCCCGGGAAATACGTCTCGACCAGTGATCGGGCCTCGTCCGACACCGCGGTCCTCTCGGCCAACCGATCTACGGCGCGAGAGAGAACCGGCCGGGCTATCCGGTAACCGGTGCTCGACGGCGCAGAAGCATGGAAGGTCCCCACCACCGGCGCGTGAGCAAGCGTGGTCGCCATCAACGACACGCTGGGGATCAATGGCTCGTGCGCGTGGACCACGTCGGGCTGGAATCTCGCGAGTGCCGTCCGTACTGCGATGGCTCCCGAAGGGCCGAACGAGAGTGGAGCCACCGAGCCGTTCGCGCGGATCCCCAACGATCGTCCGGCACGGCTGATGCCCCCGTTCAGGTGCGCGCCGAACGACGCCGGTGCAATCACGACAACGTCGTGTCCACGCGCGGTCAGTTGTTCTTTCAAAGCGGCGATGTGTGTCTGGACGCCCCCGACGCGATCCCACGCGTAGGGGCAGACGAGAGCTACCTTCACGATTTAGTGGACGGCTTGTCCGCGGGCCAGAACGGCTGGAACACGTGCCACTCTTCGGGCCTGCGCGCGATGAGCTCCTCGAGAACCGGGGCATATCTGCGGGTCAACTCAACTATCTGTTCGCGCGTGATGTTGGCCGGGTCGTAGTCGTCCGGCAGCTCGATGGGGGTCGAGATCTCTGCCTCCCATGCGGGAGTCCCGTCCGCTCGTTTCACTCCCCATACTCCCGCCACCATCAGAGGAACACCCGCTCGCAGAGCGATCGAGGCGGGTCCCCCGGGCAACGTCACCTTCTCGCCGAACAGCGAGATTTCCGGCCCCGTTCCTTTTAGGTCTCTATCGCCGAGGATCGCGACGACCGCACCCCCTTCAACTTCCCGAACGATGTCGTCTGTGACCCCCGCCTGGGCGGGGTAGATCGTCATGCCGAGGCGCGCGCGATGTTCGACGAAGAAGTCGAACATGCGACGAGGTTTCAGGACCTCGGCGATCGTAACCAGCCGATTGCCGCGCGCTCCAACCCAGGCACCCGCGGCATCCCAGTTGCCCAGGTGACCCACGACCACGACGGCGCCCTTCCCACGCGCGAGGACCTTGTCGATGTTGTCCTGGCTCGGGCAGTAGAAGCGTTCGAGGAAGAAATCGCGGTCGCGCAATACGAGACTGAACGTCTCGAGCCAGTAGCGCGCGTATGACCGGTAGGCGTCGAGCACGAGACGTTGCACCCGAGATGACTCCGCCGGCTGGCCGGTGATCCGCGCGAGATTCTTCTCGACCTGGTGCCGCTTCTTCTTTGCGAGTCGCGCTTGCATGGCACCCGCGAAACTTGCGAACCTGTACGACCAGCGCTCGGGTAGCGCGCGTGCGATCGCGGCCGCCGCTACGTACGCGTAATAAACGAGCTGGATGAGGCGTCCCTCATCCTTCGGTCGTTTACTACCCGACATGTTTCGAGGCTTGGTCGAGAGCTTGCGACCGCACGTAGAACAATCTCTGGAAGAAGGTCACTATCGAGGCCGCACACAGGATCACCAGCATCACGGGAACCACGTCGAGGATGAGGGCCGCGATGATCAGGATCAATCTCTCGGCACGTTCGGCGAATCCGACGTTGCAGTCGAAGCCCAGCCCCTCGGCTCGCGCCTTCACGTAGGACACGACGAAAGAAACCACGAGTGTGCCCATCGCTAGGCCGGCGACCCACGGGTGATTGTGCGACGCGAGGTCCGGCTGAACTCCATAGACCCACGCGATCGGCAGGAAGATGAGCGCGTCCGAGATGCGATCGGTGGTCGAATCGAGAAGCGCGCCGAAAGAGCTCGTCATCCCGCGTGCCTTTGCAACGGCACCGTCGAACGCATCCGAGAACGCGGCCACGATCGCCACCAGGCCGGCCAGAAGGAAGCGACCCTGGGCGATCCAGACGGCGATAACTGCATGAAGCAGGACGCCGAACAGCGTGAGCATGTTCGGGCTGAGCCCGCTCTTTCCCAGGGCCCGGCCTACGGGGCGCATCAAGCGATCCCAGCCCGCGCGGACCTTTGCATTGATCATTCATCGAATCCTAGTTGTGGGCCCTCGCGGCCCCTCCTGCAGCGGCGGGCGTCAAACTAGGATGTCGCCCTCGCACGCCGCATAAGGGGGCCCTCCGGGTGAAGAGCTATCCAACCGAGAACATCCGCAACATCGTCCTTGTAGGTCACGGTGGTTCCGGCAAGACGTCGCTCGCAGAGGCTCTGTTGTTCCGATCCGGAGCCCTCACCCGATTGGGCAAGATCACCGAAGGCAACACGGTGTGCGACTTCGATGAAGAGGAGATCCGCAAAGGCATCTCGGTATCGACGGCCCTCGCGCCGGTCGAGTGGGACGACCACAAGATCAACATCCTCGATGCTCCCGGATACGCCGACTTCATCAGTGACCTCCGCGCCGCGATGCGGGTCGCGGATCTCGCCGTGTTCGTCGTCTCGGGTGTGGAAGGCGTCGAGGTGCAAACGCAAGCCGCGTGGAATTACGCGAACGAGCTCAACCTGCCGCGCATCGTCTTCGTGAACAAGCTCGACCGTGAGAACTCGTCATTCCGCGCCACGCTCGAGCAGTTGCGGGACAACTTCGGTATGGGGATCGCTCCCCTCTCGCTGCCGCTCGGGCGGGAGCATGAATTCCATGGAGTGATCTCGGTTATCGACGTAGCTGCATTCGCCTACGACGACAACGGCAAAGTGACCGAAGAGGCAGTTCCCGAAGATCGCCAAGCGAGACTCGACGAAGTGCGAACCGCTCTATATGACTCGGTTGCGGAAACGAACGACGATCTTCTCGAGCGCTACCTCGAATCCGGTGAGATCTCGCGCGATGAGGTCGTGTCCTCGCTCCACGATGGTTTGGCGAGCGCAACGATCTTCCCCGTCGTCGTCGGCGCCGCAACGAAGTTGATCGGCGTGGACCGCCTTGCCGACATCATCGTCGCCGCCGGGCCCTCACCGCTCGACCGGCCCCCGATCGAGGCCGAGTCCGGCGAGACGCGCGAGGCCAAACCCGACGCACCGACTTCAGCCCTGGTGTTCAAGACGATCACCGACCCATATGTGGGTCGCGTCAGCTTCTTCCGCGTCTATTCCGGCACGGTCACGGGCGACACCTCTCTCTACAACGCGACGCAGAAGATCGACGAGCGCGTCGGCCACGTCTTCACGATGCGCGGCAAGACGCAGGAGACGTTGTCGGAGATCCCGGCCGGGGACATCGGCGCGATCGCGAAGCTGAATCACACGGTCACCGGAGACACGATCGCGGACAAGAGTGCGCCGGTGGTTCTGCCACGGATCGACGCGCCCGAGCCGCTTCTGCCGAAAGCGATCCAGCCCAAGACGAAAGGCGACGAAGACAAGCTGATGATCGGTTTGCACAAACTGATCGAAGAGGACCCGGCCCTTCGCCTCGACCGCAACGACGAAACGCACCAGACGATCCTGTGGGGGATGGGCGACGCGCATCTCGATGTCGTGCTGGAACGGCTCAAGCGCAAGTTCCACGTCGAGGTCGAAGAGGTGCCCTTCAAAGTCCCCTATCGCTCGACCGTGAAGAACGCCGTCGAGGCACTCGGGCGCCATGTGAAGCAGTCGGGAGGCCACGGCCAGTACGGCGTTGCCAGCATCAAGGTCGAGCCGATCGCGCGCGGCGAAGGGTTCGTGTTCGAAGACAAGATCTTTGGCGGTGCCATCCCGTCACAGTTCATCCCCTCGGTCGAGAAGGGCATCCGGGCCGCGATGGAGAACGGCGTCGGCACGGGCTTCCCGATGATCGACCTGAAGGTTCAGCTGGTCGACGGCAAGTACCACACGGTGGACTCGTCCGACATGGCATTCCAGCTCGCCGGATCGCATGCGATAAAGGAAGCAGCGGAAAAGGCCGGCGTGACCCTCCTCGAGCCGATCTGGGGCCTCGACGTTCTCGTCCCCGAGGAGTTCACCGGCGACATCATGGGCGATCTACAGAAGCGCAGAGGCATCCCCGAGGGCATCGACACCGTCGGTGGCAATCGTCAGATCGTCAAAGCGAAAGTGCCGTTCGGTGAGGTCACGCACTACGCAACCGATCTCAGGTCGATGACCGGGGGCCAGGGCACCTTCTCGTGGAGCTTCTCGCACTACCAAGAAGTACCGCACGAGCTCACTCAGAAGATCCTCGACGCGGCCAAAGCCGACAAAGAGCACGCCTCCGCCCACTAACCACTCGGTTAGGCGAAGTGGGGGCGGAGTTTGTTGTAGGTGTCTTCTAGCGCTTCCGGTAGGACCTTGGCGTCGCCTACCGTCGACATGAAGTTCGTGTCGCCGGCCCAGCGAGGGACTACGTGAACGTGAACGTGCCCGGGCACACCGGCCCCCGCCACGCGGCCGAGGTTTATTCCGACGTTGAATCCCTCGGGGGCCATGGCAGCACGGATCGCCGCTTCCGTCGTGGCCGTCAGAGACATCAGCTCGTTGCGCTCGTCGTCGTCGAGGTCGATGAGGTCCCCGGCGTGGCGTAGCGGAGCGACCATCACGTGGCCCGTGTTGTAGGGGAAGGCATTCATGAGCGCAAACGCGCGCTTGCCCCGGGTCAAGATCAAGGCTTGCTCGTCCGGCTCGTCGAGGTGAGCACAGAAGATGCACTGCCCCTCGTCTTTATCCGCGTTCTCCACGTACGCCATGCGCCACGGCCTCCACAAGCGCTCCACTGCGGATCAGTACGAGAGCTCGACTGCTTTCGACGCGACTTCCTCCGAAAGCTTTCCGGCGAGATCTGCCACCGAGACGTCGCGCGTCTCGTTGCCGGTACGGCTCCGCACCGACACGGTGGCATTGTCGACCTCGTTGTCCCCCACTATCAACATGTAGGGGACCTTGCGTAATTGGTTGCGTCGGATCTTGGCCCCGATCGTGTCGTCGGAGATCTCGACCGCAGCGCGTAGGCCCCGCTCTTTGAGCTGATGCGCGACGGACCGCGCATAGGCGGTGTGTCTGTCGGCGATCGGGATGACGACCGCCTGGACGGGCGCGAGCCACGTCGGGAACGCCCCGGCGAAGTGCTCGACCAGGATCCCCGTGAATCGCTCGATCGAACCGTAGAGCGCACGGTGGATCATCACCGGCCGTCGCCGCTCGCCGTGCTCGTCCGTGTACTCGAGATCGAAACGATCGGGGTTCTGAAAGTCGATCTGGATGGTGCCTACCTGCCACAAACGCTTGATCGCGTCGCGCACGTGCACGTCGATCTTGGGGCCGTAGAAAGTGCCCTCGCCTTCCGCGACCTTGTAGTCGAGACCGGATTTGTCGAGCGCTTCCCGGATCGCGGTCTCGGCCATCTCCCACTCCTCGTCGGTGCCGACCGATTTCTGGGGGCGCGTCGAGAAATGAACCTCGTCCGGTGCGAGTCCCACCGCCTGGTAAAGCGCCGTGTAGAAGTCAACGACCGCAACCATCTCGTCGACCGCCTGATCGGGCCGGCAGAAGATGTGCGAGTCGTCTTGCGTGAACGAGCGCGCACGCAACAACCCGTGGATCACTCCCGAACGCTCGTAGCGATAAACGGTTCCTAGCTCAGAGAATCGGACGGGAAGCTCGCGATAGGAGCGCGTCTTCGATTGGTAGACGAGGATGTGGAACGGGCAGTTCATCGGCTTCGCGAAGTACTCGCCCTCGTCAGCCTCCATCGCCGGGAACATGTTCTCCCGGTAATAACCGAGGTGACCGCTCGTCTCCCACAACAAGCCCTTGCCGATGTGCGGTGTGTAAACCGGCTGGTAACCGCGCTCGAGGTGCATCTGGTGCGACAGGTCTTCTAGCTGTTTGCGAACTATCGCCCCGTTCGGATGCCACACCGCGATCCCCGGCCCGATCTCGTCGTGCCACGAATAGAGCTCGAGGTCGCGGCCCAGCTTGCGGTGGTCTCTCTTTTCGGCTTCCTCGAGTCGGTGGACGTAATCGGCCAGAGCATCCTTCGATTCCCACGCGGTCCCGTAGATGCGCTGCAACATCGGCTTGTGCTCATCCCCGCGCCAGTACGCGCCCGAGCTGCGCAACAGCTTGAACGCCTTGATACGCCCGGTGCCCGGGATATGGGGGCCGCGACAGAGGTCGACGAACGCAGGCTCGTCGGCATCGGCGGCGCGGTTGCGGTAGATCGACAACACCTCGCCTTCGGCCCCCTGCTGCTCGAGAGCCTCCGCCCCCTTGGCGACTCCTTCGATGATCTCGACCTTGTACGGCTGGTCGCCGAACAACTCGAGGGCTGCGTCCCGGTCGACCTCTTCGCGTTCGAAACGCTGATTCGCCTTCACGATCGCGGTCATCTCTTTTTCGATGCGCTCGAGGTCCTCGGGCGTGAACGGGCGGTCCACCTCGAAGTCGTAATAGAAGCCGTCTTGGATCGGGGGTCCGATCGCGTACTTGGCCCCCGGATAGAGCTTCAGGACCGCCTGAGCCAGCACGTGGGCGGTCGAATGCCGCAACACCTCACGGCCGTCTTCGGTGTCCTGAGTGATGATCTCGACCTCAGAACCGGACGGTGGCACGAAGGACAGGTCGCGCTGTTTGTCACCGACTTTCAGCGCGAGCGGGCCTGCCGCGCCGGCTTCCTTCGCCAGTGCGAACCCGTCCTTGCTCCCGTCGGCCGTGATCTGAGACATCGTCACGGCAGATTACTTGGAGGTCAGGCTGCGGAGTTTTCCAAGTCGGCGGAATACTCACCCGAGCGTGCGAGCCCGTTCATCTTCGATCGGTGGAACAGCGCCTTCTGCCCGGCCTCGACGTTAGAGGGTGCGCCCTTCCACGCTTTGATCGACGGAGCCTGCAGCGCGCGGCCATACGAGAAACTCAGTTCCCACGGAACGCCGCCGATCTTGTTCATCTCGTTCAAGTGGGCGGTTGCATCCTCGTCCGATTGGCCACCGGAGAGGAAAACGATTCCGGGGATCTCGGCGGGCACCGTGGCTTTCAGCACTTCGATCGTCTTTTCGGCAACCTCGTGGACGTCTGCCTGGCGCTCGTTACCTTTCCCCGACACCACCATGTTCGTCTTGAGCAGCGTCCCCTTGAGCTCGACCCGATGCTCGGCGAGGTGGCGGAACAGCGCATCCAATGTCGCCTTGGTTACTTCCTGGCATCTCTCTATCGAGTGGTCTCCGTCCATCAGGACCTCGGGCTCCACGATCGGGACCAGTCCCGCCTCCTGCGACAGCGCGGCATAACGAGACAGCGCGTGACCGTTTGCGTGGATGCAGAAGTTCGTCGGTATGTCCTTCCCGATCGTAATTACTGCGCGCCACTTGGTGAAGCGTGCGCCGAGCTCCGCGTACTCGTTCAGCCGCTCGCGCAGCCCGTCGAGTCCTTCGGTCACCTTTTCGCCGGGATATAGCGCAAGGTCCTTCGCACCCTTGTCGACCTTGATCCCCGGGATGATGCCTCTGCTCTCGAGCAACTCCACGAAGGTCTTTCCGTCCGAAGTCGATTGCCGGATCGTCTCGTCGAACAGGATCACGCCGCTGAGGTATTCCTCGACGCCCGGAGCGGTGAACAACATGTCTCTATACGCGCGCCGGTTCTCTTCCGTGGACTCGAGCTCGATGCTGGTGAACCTCTTCTCGATCGTGCCCGTGCTCTCGTCCGCTGCCAGGATGCCCTTGCCCGGCGCCACGAGCTCCTTCGCGGTGGATGCGAGATCTGCTTTAGCCATTTGTGGTCCTCCGATGCGTTCTGTACGTCAGATGGTCGGTGGATGGTTAGCTTAAGCCAGCGCCGTGCGCCCCTCCTGAAGCCCGATGGTGGAGAGACAGATGCCCGAATCAGCGAGCTCGAACGTCGAGGCGGTCAACGCCTTTCTGCGCGCGCAGAACCTCGAACAGCTGGGCCGCGCCGACGAAGCGGTCTCGCTGTACGAAGGGATCGTCACCGGAGGCTTCGACTCGAGCGGGCCGTACGATCGACTCATCGCGATCTACTCCGACCGCGACGACCACGAAGGCGTCGAGCGCGTCGCGACGCTGGCCATCGCCAACGTCCGTACCCACCCCCAGAAGGTGCAGTGGTACGAGCAGGTGCGAGCCGGCGCACAGACCGCAGCGCGGCAGGTGCCCCGGGCCGT
>JAXDJM010000055.1:0-3928 GCA_034665605.1 Actinomycetota bacterium
GTCCCTGGGCCGGCTTGCGGGGACGGATGGAAGGAGGCTGGAATGTTCCAGCGATTCAAAGAGCTTCGGGAGCAGGGTGAGAGTGGTTTCACGCTCATCGAGCTTCTGGTCGTCATCCTGATCATCGCCATCCTGGCGGCGATCGCGATCCCCGCATTCTTGAACCAGCGTAAGAAGGCATGGGTCGCACAGCAACAGTCCGCTCTGAAGGACGCGGCCACTTCGGCCGAGACCTTCGGTACCACGACCAACGGGGACTTCTCCACGATGGTCTACGCCAGCTTGACCGGCAACGGTTACAACGCCACTTCGGGCGTCACCCTCACGGTGGCGGCGAAGGGTGCAACCGGCTACTGCCTGAAGGCGGTAGGAACCGGCGGGGTTGCAGACCAGTACTACGACTCCAACACTGGGGTTCCGGCAACGGCGAGCTGCGCAGCCGTCGTCTACTAACCCGCAGCACGCTTCTTAAAAGGGGGGGCCTTCGGGCCCCCTCTTTTGCGCTGTTCTTCCACCTGCTGCACGGTTCGATGCAGATCTGGGAGGACACCTCTTTTTTCCCACTCTTGATGCCGGGATCCGCTAAAGCCGGGCCCTTTTGTGGCCGACTTCTAATCTTGACCGGTGTTGAGCACGGTTGTTGAATGACAGGCCCTTTGTTAACGGTTGAGGCCAACTGTTAAGGGGCCCCCTTACAGGAAAGGTGCGGGGTCATGACGGAACAGGGCTTCACCGAGCCTTTGCTGACGGTCGGCGAGGTTGCCGGCGTCATGCGGGTTTCCAACATGACCGTGTACCGGCTCATCAAGGGTGGGCAGCTCGGAGCGATCCGGGTCGGTAAGAACTACCGCATCCGCCGCAGCGACCTCGAGCGATACCTCGACGAGCGGGCCACCTTCGTCACCAAGGAAATCTGATGCCGTTCACCGTCCGCGCCTCCGCGCCGGTGGGGCTCGACATAGGGACGAGCGCCGTTCGCGGTGCCGCGATCTCTACCTCGAGCAACTCCCGCTCCCTTGTCGGCTTCGCTCAGGTTGCCTTGCCCCCCGGTGCCGTTGTGGGTGGCGAGGTGCGCGAGCCCGCCGCCGTCTCGGAAGCGATCGCTCAGTTGTGGAAGCGCGCCAAGTTCGGCTCGAAAAAGGCTTACCTCGGGATCGCCAATCAGCGCGTCCTCGTGAGGCAGGTCGATTTCCCAGCGCTGGAGGAGAAAGAGTTCCGGTCATCGCTTCGGTACATGGCGGCAGACCAGATCCCCATGCCCGTCGAAACTGCAGAGCTCGACTTCCAGATCCTCGAAGAGTTCACCAACGACAACCAGGAACAGATGATGCGCGTGCTTTTGGTTGCTGCCGCGAGCGAGATGGTCGAAGCGGTAGTAGATGCCGTGAGCGCAGCCGGGATCGAGCCGCTCGGCGTAGACCTGTCGCCCTTCGCCGTTGCGCGTGCGGTCAGCCCGGTCGCCCGCGGCGAAGTGGGACTGGCAGGAGCCGAAGCCGTGGTCGACATCGGCGCCGGGGTCACTTCGATCCTGGTTCACAACAACGGCGAACCGCGCTTCGTGCGCGAGGTTTTGCTTGGTGGCGACGAGATAACCGAGGCGATCGCAACCCAAGCCCATCTCACCTATGAGGAGGCCGAGGCCGCCAAGCTCGACCTCGCCCGTGGGGTCGGCTCCGACGACACGCGCGACATCCTCAATCAACGCACCTCGATGCTCGTCGAGGAGATCCGTAGCTCGTTCGATTACTACGCGACCCTCGCCGACAACGATCCGATCGTCTCGGTCGTAGTGACCGGTGGGGGATCGCTGACCCCGGGCCTCGTCGACAAGCTCGACGACGCGCTGCGGATCAAGATCCAGCCCGCGGCCTACTTTGCCGACCTCCAGACGAAGAAGTCCGGTTTGACACCGGAGCAGCTTCAGGCGGTAGAGCCTCTGGCCGGCGTCGCGGTCGGCCTGGCGATGGGGGCGGCGGAATAGATGATCCGGCGAGTCAACCTCCTCCCCGAAAAATACGCCGAGCTCAGGAAGCAGAAGCGCACGGTGGGCTATGCCGCGCTCGGCGGCGCCATCCTGCTGTTGCTTTTGATCTTCTACTGGTTCTCGCTGTCGTCGCAGATCTCAAGCGCCAACGACGACTATGCCGCCACGCAACAGACGAACGCGCAGATCCAGCAGCAGGTGAACGGATTGCAGAAGTTCGCTCAGCTTCAAAGTCAAGTCAATTCCAAGCAGCAGGCTCTCGCAAGTGTGATGACCGGCGACATCGACTGGTCAGCAGTGATGTCGGAGATCGCCATGGTCATCCCGGGCGAGGTATGGCTGGAGTCCCTCACCGCGTCGGCCGGAACCACCGAGGGCGCGTCGCAGGTGGGTACGGAGACGGCAGATATCCCGATCACGAATCAAGCGTCGTTCGGTCGCATCGCGTTCACGGGCGGAGCGTCTTCTATGACGAGCGTCGCCAAGTGGCTGTTGAGCTTGGGGAACGTGAAGGATTTCGCCGCCACCTTCCTGAACCGGGCGGAGGGTAGCGACAGTGATTCAACGATCGCATTTGACAGCACGGTCCAATTGACCGAAGCGGCGGCAAGCCAGCGTTACCAGGGACAGACACCATGAGGGCGCACGCTCGTCTTCTCATCGCGATCGCGATCGCTGTGGTCGTGAACATCCTGTTCTTTGCGTTGTTCATCCAACCGCGCCGTTCGAACCTGTCCGGGGCTCGAGCGCAGGCGGATGCCGCGCAGCTCCAAACTCAGCAACTGCGGGCGGAGCTCGCTCAACTGCGATCGCTCCAGCAACAAGCCCCCAAATTGCAGTCGGAGCTCGCAGATTTCCAGCAGCTCGTGCCCGACAACAACGAGGTTCCGCATTTCATCTTCCAGGTGCAACATGCTGCGGATCAAGCGGGCGTGAGCTTCTTGTCGATCGAGCCCGAGACTCCAAAGGCCCCACCGGAGGGCGCAAGCCTGGCGGAGGTCCGCGTCTCGATCGGTGCCAACGGTGGCTACTTCGCGCTCCAGGATTTCATCCGCCGCCTGTACGCATTGCAGCGCGCGGTGCGGATCGACAATCTGGCGATGACCGCGGGGGCAGCCCCGGCATCCGGTTCGACGGGTGCTTCACCGGCTCCGGGAGCAAGCCCGGGTACCACGTCGACTCAAGTCGACATCGCCTTGTCGATGAGCGTCCGGATCTTCTTCGCACTTCCGTCCGGCGCCTCTGCGGGAAGCACCACGTCGGTTGTGCCGGCTCCCGTAGCGCCGTCCACCGAGGCCTCGCCGGCCGCGTCCCCGAGCGCAGGAGGCTGATCGACGTGAACGACAACACATCCTTGGGAACGAGCCCGGCACGGCGCAGGATCGTGATCGCGGCGCTTGCCGCGTGCGTCGCGCTTCCCACCTTCTTCGTTCTCACCCACGGAAACGCAAAGCCCAATCCGCAGCCTTTTGTGCCACCCGCCGGTGCACAGGCGGCTGCGCCTTCACAACCCAAAGCCCGAACCGTTTCTCATCATCCGATAGAGACGTTCCAAGTGTTCGCACCGCGCGATCCCTTCGAACCGGTGGTGATCAGCGGTGCAGCCACCGGCACGGGAACCTCGAGTACGACATCGGGCACGCCCTCACCGGGCGCGACCACCTCCACCACCACAGACACGTCGGGCACTTCCACGAACGATGGGTCCGCGGCTGTCAACGGGCACCGCATCAAGCTCATCGACACGTTCTCGCAAGGTGGCGGCGAAAAGGCCCGCATCCAGGTCGACGACAGCGTTTACACGGTCGCTCCCGGTGAAACCTTCGCAACGAACTTCAAGCTCTTATCGATACAGAACAAGTGCATCACCGCGTTCTTCGGTGACGACCAGTTCTCCCTGTGTGAAGGCGAAGAGATCCTCAAATAGCTTCGCCGGCCCTCGGT
>JAXDJM010000056.1:0-5976 GCA_034665605.1 Actinomycetota bacterium
CATCGAAAGATCGCCCGCTCCGGTAGGAAATGCTCTGAGCTTCGGCGACGTCGAGATGGATCCCGCGCGCCGGCAGGTTCGCCGCAGCGGCCATGCCATCCACCTCACCCCGTTGGAATTCGATCTTCTGTACCAACTTGCCTCGCACCCCGAGGTGGTGTTCTCGCGCGAGCAACTTCTGATGGATGTATGGGGTTACCGGGATGGATCCGGAGCGCGCACGATCGATTCGCACATCGGGGCCCTCCGGCGGAAGCTGGGCCAGGATCTCGTGCGTACCGTGCACGGCGTCGGTTACGCGCTCGAGGTTCCCTCTCCAGGGTGATGTAGTGAGACCTCTCGACTTCCTCGGCTCGATCAAGACGAAGCTCGGCGTCGTCATCGTCGCTGCGGTGGTGGTGACGATCGTGGTCGTCGTCGCGGGGGTCAAAACGGATATTCCACTACTGCTCCTGGCCCTCGGGGCGCTTGCACTGGCTCTCGTGATGGTTCAGATCCTGGCTCGGGGAATGACGTCACCGTTGCGCGAGATGGCCGACGCGGCACAGGCGATGTCGAAGGGTGACTACGAGCGACGAGTGACTGCTACGTCGCGCGACGAAGTGGGGGAGCTCGCTCGAGCGTTCAATCAGATGGCCGCCGAGCTCGCCGAGGTCGACCGCACGCGGCGCGACCTGATCGCCAACGTGTCGCATGAGTTGCGGACACCCATCAGCGCTCTGCAAGCGGTGCTCGAGAACCTGGTCGACGAAGTGGGCGAGCCCGACCCCGCCACGTTCAGGATCATGCTCGCGCAGGTCGAGCGGTTAGGGCGGCTGGTCGGTCAGCTCCTCGACCTGTCGAAGTTCGAATCCGGCGTGGTGCCTCTGCAGGTGTCGACCTTCGAGGTCTCAGACCTCGTCGAGCAAGCCCTGTACGAAGCCAGGCTCAACGCGCGCCAGCGCGACGGCAAGAAGGTCGAGATCGCGATGTCCGTCGAGCCCCCGGCCCTGCGCGCGACGGGCGACCCCGAGAGGGTGCACCAAGTGCTGACGAACCTTGTCGAGAACGCGGTGCGTCATTCTCCCGACGGCGGCCACATCACGATCGCCGCGCGCCCGGCCCCCAACGGCGTCGAACTAGCGGTGAGCGATGAGGGGCCGGGGATCCCACCGAACGAAGCGTCACTTGTTTTCGAGCGCTTCTATCGCTCGGACGCCGCGCGCTCGTCCAAGGATGGAGGTTCCGGTCTGGGGCTCGCGATCGCGCGGTGGATAGTGGACCTGCACGGGGGCGACATCAAGGCCGAGCAGGGGGAGCCGAGCGGGTGCCGGATGGTGGTCACACTTCCGGGATGACGTCTCCATCTCCACGTCCGGCGCGAACGATGCTCCGCATGAACGCCAGCTCATCGGGGTAGACGGTGCGTTCGATCCCGACGAGCACGCCCGCGTAAACGAGTACTCCCAAGCCGGCTCCCAGCCACACGTTGGTCCGGGCGGCGTACATCACGGCGCCGGCGGTCGCGCTCGCGACGACAGGACCAAACAGCGTGCGTGCCCAGTTGATCCGTCCCGTGCTGCGTAGCGCGTAATAGACGAACGCGACCGTCACCAAAAGTTCGGAGATAGACGTGCTTAGCGCGGCTCCATTCAGCGAGAAGGCCGGGATCAGGACCAGGTTCGCGAGGACGTTCTCGACCATGATCACCGCGAACACGTACGTGAGCACTCGCTCGCGGTTCTGCGAGACCAGCAGGTGCGTGGATATGTAAACAACGGGATACAGGGCGATCGTCGGCGCGAGGAGCACCAACGCGTTGTGACCGGGTACGTAATCCGATCCGTAGAACAACCCCAGCACATGGCCTGCCATCACGGCGGTGCCGACGGCGATCGGCAGCGTGAGCGCAACGACCAACTTGATCGACCGTTCGTAGACGTCCTGGACCGATGGCTGAGTGGCACGATTGAGCCGCGCGAACACCGGATACACGGCCGCGCCGACGCTCCAGCTCAAGAAAAGCGTTGCTTCGAGCAATCTGTATGCGGCGCCATACAGACCAACGGCGGCTTGAGACTTGAACGCTGCGAGCATCACCGTGTCGACGCGAAAGAAGATCGCAGAGAACACGCTTGCGATGCCGATGGGGATCGCCGCCTTCATGAGGCGGGGCCAGGTCCGAACCTGGATCTGCAATCGAGGGCGCACGACGCGGCCGTAAAGAAGCAGGAGTGACAAAACAAGTGATAGGGCGGCTCCCCCCAGGTAGATGGCTGCGATCGCGGTGACGTTCGCGCCGTGCAGCAAAGCAACGACGCCGACGACTGCGGTGATCAGTCGCTGCGAGATCAGGACGATCGCTATGAAACCGAGGCGCTCGTAGCTCTGGAACACGGCGAAGCACATGTTCGCCAAGAGCTCCGCGATGATCGCAAGCCCTAGCAGGATGACAACCGAACGCGTTGTTGCTGCCGTGCCGGTTAGCGTCAGTATCCAGGTCGCAACCGCCAGCACGGGAACGGATACCGCAAGCGCCAAGCCGAAGAGGTTGGCGAAGTAACCGTGCACCTGCTCGGTGTCCCGGGCAACTTCGCGGGTGAGCAATCGATCCTGACCGAAGTTTCCGAGCGTCGTAACGAGTGTTGCGAACGAGATGGCGAAGGTAAAGACGCCGAATTGCGTTTCACCGAGCCGGCGAGCCATCACGACGTAGAGCGCGACCGAAGCGATCTTTGCCCCGAGATCCCCAACCGTTCTGTAGAAGGTGTTTACGACTATCCGGTGTGCAGTCGTTCGGGCCGCATCGGGCTGAGGAGAAGGAACGTCTTCGATCATCGCGACCGCGCGGTCATAACCGAGGCCAGCAGTGGCTTGCGATCAGCTCGCACAACTTCTGCTCGGGGACTGTGCCGTCGAGCCGACTCGTTTCGAGCGACTCGTGTAACTCTTCGTAGAGCTTCACTTGCAGGGCCAGTTCGTCCAGGGCGTACTCGTCGGGCTTTCTCGCGAGAGCAACTTCGGGAGGCACGTCGAGCCAGTAGGCCGCGGCAGGTTTGGGCGACAGCCCTTTGATGATCGCGGTGTGGAGACGGAACCGAGAATCGCGACCATAGAGATCGCGTAGGTGGACGATCGAATCGAGCACGTAGCGATCACAAATAACGACCCGGCCGTTGCGAACGTGTCGTGCTGCGGCGCGCCGGTGGGCCAGTGCGTTCGCAAGAGCGACGATGCCCGACCACACGTAGTTGACGGCCGCGTTGTTTTTTCTAAGCGAATGGGGCGTGTGCTCCGATGCGGTGGCCCCTTCCTCGCTGCTGCTCGATCCGAAGAGGCGCTTGATGGGGGCCGCGATGACGTCGAGCGATGGGTTCGCCGTTATGCGGTTCCATTCGATGACCGCATCGATCCCGAGCTGCTCGAGAGTTTCTCGCAAGTGCTGTGCTTGCGTGGATTTGCCCGAGCCGTCTAGGCCCGACAACGCGATCACGCTCCCGCGCCTCGGTCGTGGCACGAGGCTCGCCCACCCGCGCGCTCTGGAACCGCCGAGGACTTCGGTGCGAGCGCGCGCCCGCAGGTGGTCGGGCGCGCGGCGGCGCTGATAGATGCGGTGAAGACACTCGAGCGCAGCAATGGCTCGCCACGACTCGGCCTCGGATCGTGCCGTGGCCCACCCGGCGTGGTCCTCGGCCAGGGCCTTATCGATACGCGCCCTGTGCTTGTCGCGCAAGGGCCCGTTCTCGAATGCGAGCCGGCGAGCCAGGATCAGAAGGCTGTGCCGGGGAGCCGGTCTGCGTAGGTGATTGAAGTGCGGCAGTGGAAGCGAGTCCTCGAAAAGTGCCGCCAGGGCACCGGGGGTCATCCGCCAGTCCGATGCGGGCACTACGTCTACCGACTGGACATGACAACCTTTGAACAGGGCCCACTGCTCGTTCACGCCGATCGCGCCTCGCTTTTCGAGCGCGATGATCACTGCCCGCAATGAGTGCTCGCGAACGAGCACATCTACGTCGCGCCCATTAGGAGGGAGTGAACCGAAGATGACGGCCCGATCGTTAAGCGCGGTGTCTACGACCTCCGCCAGGTTCACGCCAGCGCTTTTCTGATCCCGCGCCACCCGAGCTCGAAGATGTAACGGATAGCCGGCCATCGGTCGTCCGAGCTCCAGATACTGTGCTTTGCCCCACGCGCATAGCGCAGGCAGTCGACGACGTCGCGGGCCAAGCCACCTCTTCGTTCCTCGAAGGCGCGTCTCAAGTCGCCTTCGAGCCACTGGTAACGCACTCCGCTTGTGGCTTCGGCGATCCCAACGTGAGGAGCTCCGGTAGCGAGCGTGGCCCACTTTGTGGGAAGGTCCGGCCCGGCCCCCACTGCCAACGCGAGGGAGCCGTAGAAACGACCATTCAGATCGATCAGCCACGCGGTGCCATCGTCGTCGGCCACGAACTGCAGCTCGGCCAATCCGTACCACGACAGATCTTCGAGCAACGCGGACACGCCGTCGCGAAGATCTTCATCGACCGGAACCGTCCGTGCGCGAACGCTGATGCCGGCGGCTTCGGGCCAGATCAACTCGGCTTCTTGTTGCACGCACGACACGATCTTTCCATCGATGTCGCGCAACACGACGACCGCCATCAAGTGACCGCGAACGAGATCCTGAACGAGTGGTGCTGCGCCGAGCTCCTCGATGCGGGCGATGCGTCTTCGCGCGTCAGCCAGCGTCGTAGCAACCGAAGCTTCGATGCGTCCCTGGCCTCCCACGGTTCCGGGCGGAGAGTGGAGCCTCGCCTTAACGAGGATGGGTGGCTCGAGGCCCGCCCCGATGTCTTTCGGCTCGAGGGTTCTAGGTGTCGACAGGCCCGCGCGCTCGGCAGCGCGTGCGAGCTCGAGTTTGTCGAGAGCCCGCTCCACCACCTCGTGGTCCGGATATGGGACTTTGACCTTGAGCTCGTTGCGAGCTTTGGAGAGCGCCAGGATCTCCGCGTCTCCTGCCCCGAAGACCACGTCGTAACCGACCGCGACCGCGGCACGATTGATCTTCTCGATGAACCGGTCGGGATCTTCGTAGGGCAGAGGGATCGAGTGGTTGTAGGTGGTGAAGCGAGATGAGCTCGCCAAGCCGCGACGGCGCGACCCGATGCCGACCGCCCACCCCGCCGATCCGAGTGCCCGAGCGGCCGCGAGCGCGCCCCGGCTGTATCCGTCTTCGACGATCAATGCCCGCATCGCTAAATCGTAGCCGTGCGACGCGAACTGCTCACGGGGCCCTAAAAGGTGCTTTTCTACATTTACTTATAGGCGCTGGGCGCGAATGCCGATTCCATCTATTGGATGAACAAACGTGGGCGTGCATTCGCTGTAGTGATCGCGGCGGTAGCCGTGGTCTCGGCGCGCATGCCTCTCGTGGTTGCACGCGCATCGGCGTGCACGATCACCGGCACGTCGCACGCCGACCACATCAACGGAACCGAAGGCCACGACGTCATCTGTGGGGGCGGTGGCAACGACACCATCTTCGCTCACGGTGGTGACGACCGCGTTCTGGGTGGCGACGGCGACGATTACATCTTGGGAGCCGACGGATCCGACACTCTGCTTGGCGGTGATGGCAACGACACGATCCTCGGGAACGGCGGAGCGGATCACCTCTCGGGAGGCGGCGGTGCCGACTTCCTCGTCGCCGGCGACACCGGTCAGTCAAGCCGCGACGTCGCGGACGGGGGAGCGGGTGCCGACTACGTGTTCGGGCTCGACGGCAACGATCATCTCTCTGGAGGAACCGGAAACGATCTGATCGACGGCGCGGCCGGCAAGGACACGATCCTCGGCGGTGGCGGCGACGACTCGATCGAAGGTGACACGGGAAACGACCCAAAACTCTCGGGAGGACCCGGTAACGACGCGATCGACGGCGGTCTCGGCGACGACATGGTTATCGGCAACGCGGGTAGCGACAACATCTCGGGCTCGGACGGCAACGACTTCCTGTAC
>JAXDJM010000057.1:0-20644 GCA_034665605.1 Actinomycetota bacterium
ACTTTGTCCCAACCGTCGGGCCTAAGCCCGACCAGCGGCGACATGAAACTCGTGCCGCCCGCGTTGTTCACGAGGACGTCTATTCCACGGAGCTCCTCGAAGGTCCTATCGACGAGCGATTCGATCTGCGCGCGATCGGTGACATCCGTGACCACCGGAAGAGCGCGCCGTCCCGCGGCATCGATCTCTTTTGCCAGGGTTTCGAGATCCGCTTCACTTCTCGCGGCGACGGCGACGTCGGCTCCGGCTTCCGCTAATCCGATCGCGATGGCTCGGCCGATCCCACGGGAGGCTCCGGTGACGATGGCCACCTTGTCCTTGAGCGAAAACCTTTCGATCGTCATCTCGACCTCCGTCTATCCGATGGGGGAGTCGTCTCTGTCCACTTCGCCTAGCATGCTGCCATGCTCCCCCATGACGTCGCTCAGGCGCGCGCGGCCCTCATCTCCAATGGCGTTACGGGTCCGCATCAATCGCATTCGCGCCAGAACAACATCTCGAAGATCCGAGCACTGATCGAAGGTGACGAGGAGGGGTGGTTCGGCCTCACTCCCCAGGGCACGTATTCGGCCGAGGACATCCTGGGGTTCCTCGCCGATCTAACGGGATGCTCCCGGACCATCGAGGACCTGGGCGGTTCCGACACGCTCGATCCAGAACTGACGATGCGGGGCATCCAGGCTGCAGCCGAGCGGCTCCGGGCGGCAGCCGGGGAGGGCTCGACGCTGCTTGCAGTCACGGGACACCCAACCGGGTTGCTCGAGCATCACATCAGAGTCGTTGACGCTTATCGCTCTGCCGGGGGGAAGTCGATCCGGATGCGTGAGGAAGAGCGTCTGGTCTCGGCGAGCCGGGGCCGCGAGTACGAGGTGCGTTACGTCGGCGACGTTGGGTGCCTTGCGGATTGGGGAACTTTGCGTCACACCCACTCGGCGGAGCCGATGGAAGCACTTCTGGAAGTCACGCCGTGGCCGGACATCGTTCTCGGCGATCATGGCTTTGCCGGTGCGGCGATCGAACGAGGCATCCCCACCATCGCGGTGATGGACATCAACGATCCGGCTCTCGCGGTGGCTTCCGCAGAACGGCGGGACGTCGTGATCATCCCGATGGATGACAACAGGCCGCCGCGAAGCTACGAGCCGTCGTGGCGACTCATAGCGTCGATCCTCGCGGGACAAAACGGTCACTGAGCAGCGAAAACGTTGCACAGCTATACTTCTGCGCCGTTATGGCCGACTCTCCGTTCGCTACCGCCGACAGCTTTGCGGCTGCATCTTTTCTGACCGTTGCAGAGGTCGCGCGGCGTTTACGGGTGTCGAACATGACCGTCTACCGGATCGTGCAAGCGGGCGAGCTGCCTGCCGTTCGGGTGGGGCGTGGGTACCGCATCCGCGAGGACGATCTGCTCCGCTACCTCGACGCGCGGTACATGGACGCAGGCTAGGCAGAACCACAAGGCTCGAGCTGGACCGTCCCCTCGGGGCGGTCTTTTTCGCGAGGTGACGGGTGGTCGACCTATCGAGCGCGTACGAGCGGTTGCTCGCGGCGCCCGGGATCGTGTTGCTGTTGGGCGGGATCGAAACCGGGAAGACGAGCTTCGGCATCGAGCTCGCGCGCCGCGCCGTCGCGGCGGGAATCACGACGGCGATCGTCGATGCGGACATCGTTCAATCGACGGTGGGCCCTCCGACGACGGTTGGGCTCAGGCTGTGCTCGGACGTGACGGATTTCAGCATCGACGGGCTGAGGCCGGCCGACGGTCTCGCGTTCGTGGGGGCCCTCGCTCCTAAAGGACATCTCCTTCCACTGGTGGTGGGCACCGCGAAGTTGGTACAGCGCGCGCGCGAAGCGGGGTGCCGGATGGTGATTGTCGATACGACGAGTCTCGTTTCCGGGATGTACGGACAGACGTTGAAGTTCTACAAGATGGAGCTCGTGCAACCAGACATCGTTCTTGCGTTCGAACGCGGGGGTGAGCTCGAGCCAATCATCGGACACGCACAGCGGTTCACACCTGCCGAGGTCATCGAGGTCGAAGCCCAGTGGCCCGACGCGATGCGCTCGGCCGAAGATCGCATCACTTTCCGCGAGCAACAATTTGCCGCTTATTTCGCGAGCGGCGTGTCACGGTGGCGCGTGAAGCCGACGGTGTTCATGCCGACCTTGCCGCCGGAGTTCGACCTGGCTCTTCTGGAGGGCCTTGTCGTTGGGATGGACGACGGTAAGGGGGCGTGCGTGGGGATCGGCGTGCTCGAATACGACGCAACCGAGGACATCCTGAGGATGGTTTCGCCCGTGACCGAGGGTGTACGCGGTCTGCGGTTAGGGTCGTTGCGGATAGATATCTCGGGCCGCTCGCGCGGCCCCGTCGATCTTCGACAGCTATTCGGTTCTGAATGATTGTCTCGAACGAGGAAGAAGCAGGAAGGAGCTCCACCGAGTGCCATCTCTAGTAAAGAAGCGCAGGAAAAAGATGCGCAAGAAGAAGCACCGCAAGATGCTGAAGAAGACGCGCTGGCAGCGTCGTCAACAGGGCAAATAGTCACCTAAACGTAGGATCTGCGTGGTGAAGCGTCGGGACATCGTCACTTTCCTGTCGGACTACGGTCTTCAGGATGAATTCGTTGGCGTGTGCCATGGGGTGATGCTGCGGATCGCTCCTCATCTCAGGATCGTCGACGTTCATCACAACATCTATCGACAGAACATCCTGCACGGTGCCGTTGTCCTGGAGCAGTCTCTTCCGTACCTTCCCGACTCAGTGCACCTGGCGGTGGTCGACCCGGCAGTTGGCTCGGAACGGCGCGCGATCGCGATCGAAAGCGGTTGGGGCGAGGTCTTCGTTGGCCCCGACAACGGCCTACTGATGCCGGCCGTGGCCGCGTCCGGGGGCGTGAAGCATGCTTACGAGCTAACCGATCAGAGATTCATGCTGACGCCCATGTCTCATACTTTCCATGGACGCGATGTCTTCGCGCCGGTGGCCGCGCACATCGGGAACGGTGTCGATCTGAGCGAACTAGGCGAAGAATTGCAGCCGTCGGACCTCGTGCCGCTGGCGATACCGGTGGCGTGGGTCCACGACGATCACCTTCACGCCGAGATCTTGCAGATCGATCGCTTCGGCAACCTTCAGTTGAACTTCGGAAAAGAACAACTCGACAAGGTCGGCCTCAACCATGGACGTGCGTGTGAAGTGCGTGTCGAAGGTCATCGCTTGACGGTGTCTCTTGGAGCCACATTCGCGGATGTCGAACCCGGCGAGTTCGTATTGGTCGAGGACGCCTACAGATGCATCTCGCTCGCCGTAAACAACGGCGACGCGGCGGCGAAGCTACGCGCTAGTTCTGGTTCGACCGCGATCGTGGGGCCAACAGACAGCTGAAATGCGACCCTCGAGACGGCGTTAGGGTCGGAGGATCATGGTGGATCCGAACAAAGGCCGGCGCGTCCTCATCACGGGGGTCTCGCGCTTCTTGGGCCTGCGGCTGGCGAAGCGGATGGAGAACGATCCGGGGATCGAGAATCTCGTGGGGGTCGATCTCGACGAGCCACCGATCGATATCGAGGGGCTCGAGTTCGTGCGGGCCGACATCCGTAACCCTCTTGTCGCCCGTGTGCTCGAGGCGACCAAGACCGACACGCTGATCCACACGAACATCGCCTCGTCTCTCGCACGTTTCGGCGGACGATCCCAGATGAAAGAGAACAACGTGATCGGCACGATGCAGCTACTGGCTGCAGCCCAGCGCTCGGAGCGGATCGATCGAGTAGTGATGAAGTCTTCGACCGCCGTGTATGGATCGGGCCCGGGCGAGCCCTCGCTTCTTCCCGAGGACCACGCGGCGCGTCAGGTCGAGCTCTCGGGCTACGGCAAGGACTGTGCGGAAGCCGAGACGTATGCCCGCGACTTCGGGCGGCGCAGAAGCGACGTCGATCTGGTGATCCTCAGGACGCAGAACGTGGTTGGTCCAACGGTGACGACGTCGATGACCGACTATCTGTCGCTTCCCGTAGTGCCGTCTGCACTCGGTTACGACCCACGTTTGCAGTTCTTGCACGAAGAAGACGCGGTCGAGGCGATGTATGCCGCGGCCGTAGGCGGGGGCCGCGGCATCTTCAACATCGCGGCGGAGGGAGTCGTCTATCTGTCAAAAGCGATCCGCATGCTGGGTCGTGTCGAAGTTCCCTTGCTCCTCCCCTTCGCCACAACAGCGGCGGAGGTCTTGCGCAGGATGCACATGGTGGATTTCCCCACCGATCAACTGAAACTCATCTTGTTCGGCAGGGTGGTCGACACGCGCCGGGCTCGGGAGGGACTCGGCTTCGTTCCGCGCTATACGACCGAGGAGACGTTGGAAGACTTCCGCGACCATCGAGGCGATGATTTCGTCGTCGAGTCGTCGACCCGACCAACGTGGGAGAGAGAGTTATTCGAGTACCTCAAACAGAAGGCAGCCGCCGAACGGGAGAGCGTGTGATGAGTGACGCAGAAGTCATCCCCATCTCGAGTGCATCCCGGTCGAGCACGGCCAAGGGGATGCCTCGTCCCCAACCGCGTGTGCGGTGCCGCGCAACCACTTCGTCTGGACGACCCTGTCGTAACTACGCCGTAACGGCTTCGGGATACTGCCGCACGCACGCCGACAACGAAGGGCAAAGACAGGCTCATCCATCTCGCAACACCGAGCGCGCTCCGGATCCCTCCGATGACGACGAGGCCATGGGCTTGGAGCAGTTCTTCCGGCATCGGCTTGCCGGCGATTACCCGGTCGACGATTTCGGTTACGACCGGCAGTTGTCGCGCGAGATCCTGCTCCCGCTGGCCGGGCTTCTGTATCACCGATACTTCCGCGTCCGCACGTTGGGCGTCGAACGCGTTCCTGCCAACGGTGCGGCCCTGATCGTTGCGAACCACTCCGGGTCGGTACCTCTGGACGCGGTAATGATGCAGTACGGGCTTGCGACGGAGCACCCGAGCAAGCGCATCGTTCGGTGTGTTGCAGCGAACCTTGCGTTCCGAACCCCGTTCATCGGCCCGCTCGCGCGCAAAAGCGGGAATGCCGTCGCCATCGAGGAAGACACGTTCGAGCTACTGCGCCGCGGAGAGCTTGTCGGAGTCTTTCCCGAGGGCTACAAAGGTGTTGGGAAGGGCTGGCGCGAGCGCTACCGTTTGCAACGCTTCGGTCGCGGCGGGTTCATGGAGACTGCGCTGAGGGCAGGGGTTCCCATCATCCCCGTCGCCATCGTCGGCGCCGAAGAGGCTTATCCGATGATCGCGAACGCCAAGTGGCTGGCGCGGGCATTCGGCTTTCCGTACTTCCCGATCACTCCAACGTTCCCGCTGCTCGGCCCCCTCGGCGCCATGCCGCTACCGTCGAAGTGGATCATCGAATTCGGCGAGCCGATCGATCTGTCGACCTACCCGAAAGATGCGGCCGAAGACGCGATGCTCGTCTTCGATCTTGCCGACAGGGTCCGCGACACGATCCAGCAGATGTTGTTCGAGAACCTGAGTAAAAGAGGTTCCGCCTTCTTCTAGGGGCTTGCTAGCTGGTCAGGCGAGGCGCCACAGGCGCAGGACGCCCAGCGTTCCGGCGATCGCGATCGCGGCAAGAAGAAATATGAGGGCGATGATCGTGTTCTTACGCATCGTCTTTGAAGGATAACTAGGTCGTGAGGAAGTGAGATCTACGCGACCGTTCCTGCGAGCCCGATGAACTTGAGCTCGAAGCTTCGGTCGCACGAGTTGCACACGTAACCGCCGCGTTCGCCGAACGGTTCGAGCTCTTCCTCGCCGCAATAGGGGCAGTAGAAGGGGGCCGCCCGCATCGTCATTGCTCTGCCTCGGTTTGCTTCGGACCGTGAGGTTTACCGAACGAGTGGATCCCGCACTCCGTCTTCGCCTGGCCCTGCCACCGTCCCGCGCGCTCGTCTTCGCCGGCTTGCAGCGCCCTCGTGCACGGCCAGCATCCGATCGAACCGAAGCCCTGCTCCAAGAGCGGATGCGTTGGGATCTGATGCTCGCTGAGGTACGAGCTCACGTCATCGCGCGTCCAATGTGCGAGCGGATGGATCTTGATGGTCTCGTTCCCCGACGGGAGCATCTGTGCTTCCACCACCGGAGTGGTCGCGCGCAACGGCGATTGATCTCGACGCAGACCCGATATCCACCCGTCGTATTCCTCGAGAGCGTGTTGTAGCGGTTCCACTTTGTTGATGGCACAGCACTTGTCGGGATCGCGTTTGTACAGCCCGGGACCGTAGATCTCGCTCTGTCGTTTCGCTGACCCGTGCGTGCCGGTCAGCTCCACCAGCTTCAGATCCCACATAGTGACGATGCGGTCGCGGAACTCGAGTGTCTCGGGGAAATGGAAGCCGGTATTGAGAAACAGAACCGGAAGGTCCGGCCTGATGTCGCGCAGCAGGTGCAGCAGAACCAAACCAGATGACTGGAAAGAGGTTGCGATCGCAAGCCGATCGATCGTCTTAGCAGCCCAGTTGAGGATCTGAGGCGGCGTCGCGATTTCGAGATCGAGGTAACGCTCGTCGGGCGAGACGAACTGTGCGAAGCCGCTCATGATGCGCGTGGCTCCGCTATCACGCCCGGCGCGGGCGGGACGATGTCGAATATCGGCTTCGCGACGAAATCTGCAAGCTCCGTCGCGCCCAATCGATTCACGAAACTCGAGAACGAGTCTTCGGGGCTGCGCAACTTGCGATATCTCCTGATCAGCGTCTCGATGTACGGCCCGATCTCTGAAGCCAAGACCTTTACGCCTTTCGCTTTCCGTCCGAACGTTCTGTCGCGTCCGAGATGACCACCTAAGTGGACAAGGTACGCCTCGACCTTGCGTCTTTCCTCTACCTGGTTTCCATCGTTATCCAGAACGTGGATCTTCTGGGTAACGAGACATCCCATTAGCCCGATATCTGCGGTTTGGAAGCGGGCACAGGAATTGGGGCACCCATTGACGTTGATCCGCACCTCATCGTCGTATCCGGGAAGCTTCTGTTCGAGGTACCGGTACAGCTCGACCGCGCGTCCCTTGGTCTCCACGATCGCGAGCTTGCAGAACTCGATCCCCGTACACGCCATGACACCACGCCGCCAGTTGCTGGTATTGACGGGTAGGTCTAGCGCGTCGAGCTCATCGATGAGCTCGTCGACGCGGTCGTCCGCGACGCCAAGGATGAGCATCTTCTGCTGAGTCGTGGTCCGCAGCTGTCCGTTCCCGAATCGCGCGGCGAGGCGCGCTGCTGCGCGTAGCTGGTGGCCCGCCATACGTCCGGCCTTCGGCGCGAAACCGACGTAGCGCAAGCCGTCGTGCTGAAGCCCGACGCCGACGTGCTCGCGGTGGGATCCATCGGGAAACTCGGGAGGCTCTAGATCGGCGAGCGCGAAGCCGATCTCTTTTTCGAGGACCTCCCTGAATTTCCGAGGCCCCCAATCCTGTACGAGGAATTTCATCCGGGCGTGGTTGCGGGCCCGTCGATATCCCCAGTCCCGGAAAACCGACGTGATCCCGAGGACCACCGGAACGACCTGGTCGGGCGCCACCCAGGAACCGAGACGTTTGGCGAACATCGGCGTGGTCGACAAGCCCCCGCCAACCCACACGTCGTAGCCCGGCGTGCCGTCGGCATACAGCGCGCCGACCAAACCGATGTCGTTTATCTCGTGTTGCGCGCACTGGTGCGTGCACCCAGAGATCGAGATCTTGAACTTGCGCGGCAGGTTGGAGAAGGCGGGGTTCCCGACCAGTGCATCGCTCGCCTCCAGGACGGCCCCGCTCGCGTCGACGATCTCAGATGCGTCGAGCCCAGCAAGAGGGCATCCGAGCAGATTGCGCGGCGTGTCGCCGCAAGCTTCGGTCGTCGATAGGCCGACGGCTTCTAGGCGAGACCAGATCGCCGGGACGTCCTCGATCCGGATCCAGTGCAGCTGAACGTTCTGCCGGTCGGTAACGTCGGCGACGTCTCGACCGTAGGTCTGCGAGATATCTCCGATCGCGTCGACCTGCTCCGCGGTGAGGCATCCCCCCGGGATCCTGATGCGGAGCATGAAGTACCCGTCCGCCTCGGGCCGTTGCGTATAGAGGCCGTGCCACCGGAACCGGCTGCGCAGATCCGAGGGCCAGATCGAAGAGAAGCCCTTGGTCGCGTAAACGTTCTCGATGCGAGGGCGCACGTTCAGGCCATCGTCTTCCCGCTTTGCAACCTCGGCGGGTGACTGCGGCTCGAAGTAGCCGAGCGCCCATTGGGCGCCGGCCCGAGTCGAGGATCTGGGGGGGCTGGGGGTATAGCAGCCGCAGGTGTCACACATCGCTGCGGAATCCTTCCGCTCGTGGAAGGACTGTTTCTACAGTGTAAAAAGGGTTAAGTCAAACGGAGGGAGAGCTGGAACCGAGGTCCCGGCACAGCTCGGTGATGTAGCGCTCGAGCTGATTCAGGCCCTCGACCTTGCCGACGCACAAGGCGACGCCGGCATCCTTTGCTTCTGCCTCGAGGGTGGGGTCCAGGTACGCGGTGTAGAGGATGATCGCCTGGCCGGGTCTCGTCTCTCGGATCGCACGGGCCGACGTGATCCCGTCCATCCCCGGCATCTTGTAATCCATCACGATCACGTCGGGGTTGGCGATGCCGGCCAGTTCCACGCTCTGCTGCCCCGACGACGCCTGGCCCACGACTTCGAACCCGTCCAGCTCGAGCATGTCGACGAGCATGTTGCGAACGTGATCGGTGTCGTCGACGACCATCACAGTCACCGACACAGAGACCTCCTCATCTAGCGGCTCCCGCCTGGCCCCCGCGCGGCAGGCCCTTGTCCACTTTGGTACCGCCAACCAGTTTTCGCTCTACGTATTCTCGGTTCCTGGTCAGCATTGCCACCAAATCCTTGTGACGCTCCGTGTAGCGGCGAACCGACAGCTCGAGGGACACAACCCCGGCATAGGGCGCCTTGCGCAGCTCCCCCAGGAACCTATCGAGCGGGAGCTTCCCCTGCTCAAGCTCCAAGTGGCCGTCCCGCCCGTCCTGCGCATTGTCCGAAAGATGGATGTGGACGAGATTGGGAGCCAGGAGCCGGTAAGACTCGATGATGTCCTGGCGAGACACGGCAAGGTGGCTCGTGTCGAGCACCACGTGGGGAGCGGCGTCCAGGAGGTCTTGAGGCTCGAGCCACCGGTACGCCCTGAGCTGACGTCCGGCCACCCACTTCGGATACATCGTCTCTACGGCAACAGTGACGCCGCTCTCCGCCGAGACCTCCGCAGACTCCTTCGTGACCCACGTCGCGTAGCGCCTTTCCCACAGGTAGGGGGGATGGACGATCAGCGAGTCCGCTCCAACGTGCTTGCACATCTCTATCCCCCGGCGGATCTTGCCGAGCGGGTCCAAGCCCCAGACGCTCTTGGAGATGACGAGGAACGGCCCGTGGATCGACTTGATCTTGAGCCCGCGCTCTTCAGCTAGGCGAAGGGGGATGTCGGGTACCTGAGTGCGCGGATCACGCGTGACCATCAATTCGATCTCGACGAAGCCTGCGTCGGCCAGCACCGACATCGCGCGATCGAGCTCGAAGGTCCAGAAGGGTCCGGTCGAGCACTGGATCATCGGTCGGCCGTCGGTCATCGCCCCATGGTGGCACGGCCGGCGCATTGCGCATGGCGTTCGAGGTGAGGTCGGACGCGTCAGCGCCCCCGGGGATTACCGGAGGCACTGACGTGGAGGAGTAAAGGGGGCCGGATGGGGCGGGCTGGGAGGCTCGGTTCACGGCCACAACCAGAATGTGGGCGGCCGTGCGGTCCTGACGACCCTCCTCGCATCCTCCAAGGACTGCTTCGGCGTAGTCGCTCGAAACCTTGAGGGCACGGGCTTCGCAGGGCGCAAGATCTTTCGCGGCTTGCGAGCTAGAGGCTAAAGGGCGCTTGCTATAGTTTGCAGAAGGCCCGATTCTGCGAGATAATCCAAAAGTGAATCTCGCCGCCCTCCTCCGCTCTGCAGCCGAGTCGGCACCCACCAAGACGGCGTTGATCGGAAGCGATTCGAGCACCGACTTCTCGGCCTTCGATCGCGAGGCTGACCGGGTGGCTACCTGGCTCGTGTCATCCGGGGTATCGGCCGGCGACCGGGTTGCCATCGCTTTGGGCAATGTCTGCGAGTTCGCGTTCTCTTATTTTGGTGTGCTGCGAGCAGGCGCAGTTGCCGTCCCGATCAACGTGCTGCTCACCGAAGAAGACATCCACAGGATCCTCGAAGATTCGGAAGCGCGCGCGCTGATCGCGACTCCAGGTGCCGGCGCCTTACAAGCAGCGGACGGACTGGGTCTAAAAGTGCTCACCACCGACAAGTGGTCCGACCTCCCCGCGCCGGCACGACAGGACGTTGACCGAGAAGAGGACGATCTCGCGGTTCTGGCCTACACCTCGGGAACGACGGGGGATCCGAAGGGGGCGATGCTCACCCACGGCAACCTTCTCGCCAACCTGCATCAGCAGATGGAGATAGGACAAGACAACGTCGGGTCAGACGACATCTTCTTCCTGGCGCTGCCGCTATTCCACATCTTCGGTCTCAACGTGACGCTCGGTCAGTTGGTGTTCAACGCGGCCACCGGCGTTCTGGTCGAGCGCTTCGATCCGATCGCGGCTCTTAAGACGATCCAACAGGAGCGGGTCACGATCGTCTTCGGGGCTCCGACGATGTATCTCGCATGGCTCGACACGCCGGGCGCCGAGCAATACGACATGTCTTCGGTTCGATGGGCAGTTTCGGGCGCCGCACCGCTGCCGGCGGACACCGTCGCGCGTTTCAAGTCTGTTTTCGGTGTCGACATCTTCGAGGGGTACGGGCTGACCGAGACCGCTCCGACGGTAACGACTAACCGTGTCGGCGCGGTACCGCGGCCCGGATCCATCGGCAAGCCCATCCCCGGGATCGAGTTGCGGCTGGTCGACGAGGACGGGCAAGACGTCGAGTTCGGTGATCCGGGTGAGATCGTCGTACGGGGGCCGAACGTGTTCAAGGGTTATTGGCATCGCGAGCAAGAGACCGAGCGAGCGTTCCGCGACGGATGGTTCCGCACCGGCGACGTTGCCGTCGCAGACGAAGAGGGATACCTGTACATCGTCGATCGCAAACGCGATCTCATCATCGTTTCCGGGTTCAACGTGTTTCCCAACGAGGTCGAGACCGCGCTCCTGCAGAACCCGCAGATCCTCGAAGCGGCGGTCGTGGGCGAGTCACATCCGTACACGGGAGAGACCGTCAAAGCGTTCGTTCGTCTGAAGCCGGGAGCGGATACGGATGAGCGCGAGCTCATCTCCGACGCGCAGCACCGTCTCGCGAGGTTCAAGGCACCAACCTCTATCGAGGTTGTCGACGAGCTCCCGCGACTGAGCACGGGCAAGGTTCTCAGGCGCGCCCTGCGCACCTGATCCGTTCCAGAGAATCCGGGCGAAAGATGCGGAGCCGTTTGCCCGAGTAATCGAGGATCCCTTGCGACTTGAACCTTCGTAGGGTCTTACACGCGCTTTCACGACACATACCGGCAAGACGACCCAATTCTTCCTGCGCGAACGGAAGTTCCAGCTCGATCGAGTCACCGCGCATCCTGCCGAGTAGATCGGCGAGCTCCAAGAGCCGCGACGCGAGCCGGGCCGGGACTTCGGAAGTGGATCGCTCGGCGGCGGCTTGAGCGATGCGACTCGTTCGCTCTCCCAGCGCGCTGGCAAAGGCTCGACTCGCCGTGGGGCTGGCGAACACTGCCGAGAGGAGCGCGTCGGCATCGACTCCGAGCAAGCTCGAGGGGGCCGCGGCGACTGCGTCGTAGGGGTGAACGGCGTGCCCGAGTGCGGCGATCTCGCCCACGAGGTCGCCCTCCAGGGCGAGCCCGAGGATCGTTTCGCGCCCTTCCGCGTCGCGCGCGCTGAGCTTCATCACTCCGTCGAGCACGATGTGGATCCGTTCGTCTGAAAGTTCACCCTCGAGGTGGAGGAAGTCGTTGCGCGCGAGGTCGCGCACCACTCCTCGTTCGATCAACAGAAGGGCATCCTCGGGATCCAGAGCATCGAGGATCGGACAAGTAACGATCGGCGGCATCGCGCACCTCCTGGTCCAGGGTCGAACGGGCTTTGAAGGGGCGCGGAAAGGGGCGCACGCCATACGGCGACGCCCCTCCTTCGCTCGTCACAATAAATAGCTCGAGCCCCTTTGTCTAGAGCGAGTTGTCTTTCCGCCACGCGAGGATGGGGGCGTGGAACGATCGACCTTCCCCACCCGAGCCGCCGTGATCGCCGGCATCGTCGTGGCCGTGGCGCTTCTAGGTTTGTTGATCAAGCCGGTCCTGCAGAAAGACGGCCCCCCAGGTCCCGGTGATACCGCTCCGGCGTTCGTTGCTCCTCTACTCGACGGAAGCGGAACGCTCTCGCTCGACAGCTTCAAAGGGAAGCCCGTGTTGTTGAATTTCTGGGCATCGTGGTGCGTACCGTGCAAGGACGAAGCTCCCATGCTGCGCGCTGCTTACAAGTCGTTCGGCTCACAAGTTGTCTTCGTCGGCATCGATGTGCGCGATGCGAAGACGGATGCTCAGAGCTTTGTCGCCGACGAGGGTGTTCCTTATCCAACCGTGCGCGACGAAGGTCTGCAGATCTTTACCGACTACGGCCTGACGGGACAGCCCGAGAGCTTCTTGATCGATGCCAAGGGAACGATCGTTCAGCACGTGCCGGGAGCCTTCCCCGACAGTGCGACGCTGTTCCAGGATCTCGACACGTTGGTGAGCAGGAGTGGCTAACCCGACGATCCCGATCGCGTTCGCTGCCGGATTCGTTTCGTTCCTTTCGCCGTGCGTGCTGCCACTGGTGCCCGGCTATCTGTCGTACATGTCGGGCATGGGTGCGGCAGACGATTCTCCGCCGGCCGCGCGCAGGACGACTCTGGTTGCTCTTGCATTCGTCCTTGGATTTACCGTCGTATTCGTCGCCCTCGGAGCGTCGGCAACGTTCCTCGGCTCCTTGTTGTTGACCAACAAGACTTTGCTGGGACGCATCAGCGGTGTTGTGATCATCTTCTTCGGCCTCATGTTCATGGGGGTGATCCGAGTTCCGTTCTTCTATCGCGAGGCGCGTTTCCATCCCACGCCGAACGCGGGAGTGACGGGTTCACTGTTGCTCGGTGGGGCGTTCGCATTCGGGTGGAGCCCGTGCATCGGCGCCACGATGGGTGTGGTTCTCACGATGGCGGCGGGCCAGGCTTCGAATGGGGGACCGCTGGAGGGGGCCGGTCTCCTAGCTGTGTACTCGCTCGGCTTGGGAGTTCCCTTCGTGCTCGCCGGCGTGGGCGTCTCGCATGTTGCGGGAGCCGTTAAGTGGCTGCGAAGCCACACGCGCGCACTCAACATCGCGAGCGGAGCGTTGCTCGTCGCGGTTGGCCTTTTGTTCGTGACGAATCAGTTGTTCCAGGTGTCGATCTGGATGCAGAAAGGCTTCACCGCCGCCCACCTCGATTTCTGGAACGCCTTCTAGGCCCGAGAGAGGGATTCAGTGTGGGGTGTGGGCGCTGGGGCACAAATTCACACGTTCCCCGTTGGCCGCCCCGTCCGAGGGACGAAAGCCCAGGTAGAGGCTCATTTTTGCGCTTGTGAGAGTTATCACAAGCTCGGTTAGGCTAGCTCGATATGCGCAGCCGTCCGATCCCCGAAGCCACCGTCGCGCGGCTCCCCGTGTACCTCCGATGCCTGCTCGATGTCGCCGAAGCTCGCGGCGAATTGACGGTCTCCTCCGAGGAGCTGGCGCGCATGGCCGGCGTCAACGCGGCAAAGGTTCGCAAGGACCTCAGCTATCTGGGCTCCTACGGAACGCGCGGTGTTGGCTACGACGTCGAATACCTCCTCTACCAGATCACTCGCGAGCTTGGGCTGACGCAGGACTGGCCCGCCGCGATCATGGGCGTCGGAAACCTCGGCCGCGCGCTTGCCAGCTACAAAGGGTTTTCGGAGCGCGGCTTTAGGATCGTTGCGCTGTTTGACACGGACGAGAAAGTCATCGGTAAGACCGTGGCCGGCCTTGTGGTTCGCCACCTCGACGACGTGAAAGAGGTCTGTGCCGAGCAGGCCGTGTCGATAGGCATCATCGCTACTCCACCTCAAGCCGCTCAAGAAGTCGCAGAGAAACTTGTAGACGCCGGCGTCAAGTCGATCCTCAACTTCGCCCCGGCAGTCGTTAACGTGGCGCCCGACGTCACGGTCCGAAAAGTGGATCTGTCGATCGAACTCCAGATCTTGTCGTTCTACCAACAACGCCTTCAGGCGATCGCAACCGCGCGCGAGGCCAATCGTCGCCTCGGCGGCATCCGCTGAGCCTCGATCGGGAGAGCTCGGGCTGATGTCGATCTTGGTTGTTGGGCTCAACCACAGAACCTCGCCGATCTCCTTGCTCGAGCGGCTCAGCATCGCGGAGGAAGATCTTCCGAAAGCGCTTCATCAATTGTCGAGCTACGAACACGTGCTCGAAGGCGCGATCCTGTCCACTTGCAACCGCATCGAGATCTACGCGGTGACATCGAAGTTCCACGCGGGCTCGCTGGACCTCCGGAACTTCCTGAGCGAGTTCTGTCATATAGCCCCTGAGGATTTCTCCGACCACATCTATACGTATTACGACGATGCCGCGATCCGCCATCTATTCAGGGTCGCTGCCGGTATCGACTCGATGATCGTGGGGGAGTCCGAGATCCTCGGGCAGGTACGTCGTGCCTTCCAGAGTGCGACGGCGGAGGCCAGCGTTCAACGAACCCTCGGCAACGCATTCCGCCGTGCTCTCAGGGTCGGCAAACGCGCTCGCAGCGAAACCACGATCGGCCGCTACCCGGTTTCGATCTCGTCTGCCGCCGTCGAGCTCGCCCGGCGTTCATTCTCGGACTTGGCAGGCAAGAAAGTTGCCATCGTGGGCGCCGGGAAGATGGGGGGCCTTGCGGCACGCGCGCTGGCGCAGGCCGGTGCCACGGACATCACGGTGGTAAATCGCTCTCCAGAGCGGGCCGAAGAGGTCGCCGCGCTGTTCGACGCTGCGACAAAACCGTGGACGGAACTCACTTCGGTGCTTGCGGACAGCGACATCGCGATCTGTTCGACCGCTGCGCAGGCTCCCATCATCGATGGTTCATCCATCGCGCCGGTGATGCGTGGTCGTGCGAGCTCTCGGCCACTTTTCATCATCGATATCGCCGTGCCCCGGGATGTCGCGACCGAGGTCGGGCACATGGACGGGATCATCTTGCGTGACATCGACGATCTGCGCGATGTCGTCGGGTCATCGCTCGGCAATCGGATGGCTGAGATCGACCTTGTCGAAGAGATCATCGACGACGAGATCGCTCGGTGGTTCGAATCGGAGCGATCCAGCGAGCTGGCTCCGACCGTCGCCGAGCTGGTTGCGCGGGCCGACGAGATAAGGACGGTCGAGTTCGAGCGGTGGCGCTCGAAGGCGAAGCCCGATGAGGCCCAGGCCTCTGCAGTGGATGCGTTGTCACGCAGATTGATCGCGAAGCTCCTGCATGGCCCGGTGCGGAAAGCCAAGGATCTCCCCAGCTCGAAACAGGGCTATCTCTATCTGAGTGCACTGCGCGAGCTCTTCGAGCTAGGTGGTGACGATGACCTCGACACCTCGGAGGACTGACAAGCTCGTTATCGCCAGCCGTGGCTCTCGCCTCGCGCTGACGCAAGCACGCGAGGTGGCGGATGCCATAGAGCGCGCTCACCCCGGTATCGGCGTCGAGATCGAGACCGTAACCACGACGGGGGATCGCGATCAGCGCTCGTTCGCTGTGATCGGCGGCAAGGGATTGTTCTCGGGTGAGGTTGAGCGTGCCGTTGCCGATGGCAGATGCGATGTCGCGGTGCACTCGGCGAAGGATCTGACTGCCGAGCTCGCGGACGGGTGCGTGCTGGGGGCCTTCTTGCCGCGTGGACCGGTCCACGATGTCGTCGTCGGCGGTTATGGGGACTCGGGCGAACAACGTCTCATGGGACTCGATCCGGGTTCGCTCGTCGGGACCTCCAGTATGCGGCGGCGCGCGCTGGTAGCCGAATTGCGCGACGACCTGAAGCTCGTCGATCTGCGCGGCAACCTAGATACGCGCTTGGCGAAGGTCGAGCGAGGCGACGTAACCATCGCCATCCTGGCTGCCGCCGGTATCCACAGACTGGACGTGGACGTGGATGCGGTGATGCTCGACCCCGCGCGCTGGGTGCCTGCTCCCGCACAAGGCGCTATCGCTGTGGAAGCGCGCGTCGATCGCGCAGACGTGCTCGAGATCCTTGCCGCTATCGACGATCCTGCAACCAGGGCCGAGGTCACGTGCGAGCGCGCCTTCGGAGAACGGCTCGAAGGGGGCTGTTCGGTTCCGCTCGGCTGCCTTGCACGCGCTGCTGAAGGCCAGATCGTCGCGACCGCGTTCCTCGGCTATCCCGAGGGTGGCGAGGGCTTGCGCGATCGCATATCCGGCCCCCCCGCTCACGCGGCGTCGCTCGGCAGGGAGCTTGCCGTCGCGTTGCTCGACGCGGGAGGCGATGAGATCCTCGCGGCTCTTCGAAGCGAGATCACGCCCGAACCCCAACAGCCGTGAGCGAAGGTCGGGTCTACCTCGTCGGAGCCGGGCCCGGCGATCCGGGATTGATCACCGCTCGCGGTCTTCGGGTCCTGCGGGATTGTGACGTGGTCTTGTACGATCGCTTGGTTGCACCTCAACTGCTCGATGAAGCGCCTCCCGGTGCAGAGCTCGTGTTTACGGGCAAGACTCCCGGCGAAACCCACAGTCGCCAGGTCGTGATCGATGCGCTGCTGGTCGCGCGCGCGAAGGAAGGCAAGAAAGTCGTTCGCTTGAAAGGTGGCGACCCTTTCGTCTTCGGGCGCGGGGCCGAGGAAGCCGCCTTACTGGCCGACGCGGGGATCGTCTTCGAGGTGATCCCCGGCGTCACGTCGGCGGTAGCCGCTCCCGCGTACGCAGGGATCCCCGTCACTAATCGCGGCATGGCTTCGTCGTTCGCCGTGATGACCGGTCATGCCGCCGAAGACGACGATCTACCGCACGCGCAAGTCTCGGCCGACACGATCGTCCTGCTGATGGGCGTCGCTCAATTACGGGACGCGTCCAAACGATTGATCGATGCCGGTCGTTCGGCAGACGAGCCCGCTGCGATCGTTCAGTGGGGGACAACGAGCCAACAACGAGTCGCCGTTGCAACGTTGGGATCGATCGCAGAAGTAGCAGAGCGTGAGGGGATCGGCTCCCCCGCGACGACGATCGTCGGCAAGGTCGTGACTCTTCGAGACGTCGTGGCGTGGTTCGAAGCGCGTCCTCTATTCGGCCGCCGGGTCGTCGTAACGCGTCCCAGAGCGCAAGCTCGCAGCCTGGTCGAGCTGTTGGAAGATGCCGGCGCGAGCGTGATCGCTCTTCCCACCGTAGAGATCACGCCGCCAGACGACGCGACGGAGTTGCAATCTGCAGTGCGCGAGGCGGTCAATGAACGTTTCGATTGGATCGCGTTCTCGAGCTCCAATGCCGTCGATTCTTTCTTCGCAACGCTCGCAGACCTGCGCATCGATGTCAGGACGTTGCACGCGACAAAGATGGCGTGTGTCGGCGCCACAACCGCCAAAGGATTGGCTGCACGAGGTGTACTCGCCGATCTCGTTCCCGACGAATCCACTGCCGAAGGCCTGGCGGCCGCACTCGGTACCGGCGACGGCTCCATCCTTCTTCCTCGGGTGGAAGGGGGGCCGCGTCTTCTTCCAGAGTTGCTCGCCGGTGCGGGATGGGCCGTCACCGAAGTGACGGCGTACAAGAGTGTGGCGCCGGCCCCCAGCAGGTCGTCGACGGTTGTCAAAGAGGGCGGGTTCGACGTCGTCACGTTCGCCAGCGCATCGAGCGTCAGGAACTTCGTTGCCAATGTCGCGCGGCCGGAGGAGGTCGGTATCGGATCCGACGATGACGCCGGCAAGCTAGTGGTGTGTATCGGCCCATCGACGGCGGCAGAGGCGGCCGCTCTCGGGATGCGCGTCGACGTTACGGCCCGCGCTCAGTCGACTCGAGGTCTCCTCGAGGCCGTGATGACCGCCACACATCGGTAGGCTGGCTCACCCATGACCTCTTTCCCCGCCTACAGATCTCGACGTCTTCGGCGCACACCGGGCCTACGGCGTGCTTTCGCCGAGGTTGCGCTGTCGCCGGCCGATCTGATCGCTCCTCTGTTCGTCAAGGAATCTATCGAGGAGCCGATAGCGATCGCGTCCATGCCGGGTCATCAACAGCACACGCTCGAATCCGTGGTGAAAGAGGCTCGGGAGCTGATCGGACGTGGGGTCGCCGGCGTCATCCTCTTCGGGGTTCCGGCACAGAAAGATCCTCTCGGCAACGGAGCGTGGGACCCGGACGGCATCACGCAACGTGCTCTACGAGGCATCAAGGACGAGGTTGGTGACGAGGCAATCGTGATCGGGGACGTTTGTCTGTGCGAGTACACGGACCACGGGCACTGTGGTGTCATCACAGATGGCCGCGTCGACAACGACAGAACGATCGAGTCCTACGGCCGGATCGCAGTCAGCTATGCGGGTGCCGGCGCCGACATCGTGGCACCGTCGGGCATGATGGACGGCCAGGTCGGCGCGGTACGCAGCGCTCTGGACACCTCGGGATACGCGGACACCGCCATCCTTTCTTACTCCGCCAAATACGCGTCGAGCTTCTACGGTCCGTTCCGGGACGCAGCAGAGGGCGCCCCGCGATTCGGCGACCGCCGCACCTATCAACAGGATCCGCCTAACGTGTCCGAAGCCCTTAGGGAGACTGCTCTCGATATCGCCGAAGGGGCCGACGCGGTCATGGTCAAGCCGGCGATCGGTTACCTCGACGTCGTGCGCGCGGTGAAAGATCGATTCGATCACCCAACCGCTGCGTACAACGTTTCCGGCGAGTACTCGATGTTGATGGCGGCCGCCGAACGCGGTTGGATCGATGAACGGCAAGCCACGATCGAAACGCTGGTGTCGATCAAGCGCGCGGGTGCCGATCTGATCGTCACGTACCACGCCAAGAAAGCCGCCGAGTGGCTGGATTAGAAGACTCGGGCACTTCGGCGTCGCAGGAGCTCCTTCGAGCGGCGCGCGAGTTGATGCCGGGCGGTGTGTCGTCACCCGTCCGGGCGTTCGATTCGGTTGGTTCGTCGCCGTTCTTCGTGCGTTCGGCATCGGGGGCCACGATCACCGACGTCGATGGGAACGAGTACATCGATCTCGTGCAGAGCTGGGGAGCCCTGCTGTTCGGCCATGCTCACCCTCGGATAGTCGCAGCGGTCACTGAAGCCGCCCACAGAGGAACTTCGTTCGGCGCGGCGAGCGAGGTCGAGGTCGAACTGGCGCGCCTGGTTACGACGATGGTTCCGGGGGCCGAGCGGGTTCGTTTCGTCAACTCGGGAACCGAAGCCGGCATGACCGCGGTCCGGCTGGCACGCGGCGCGACGGGCCGAAACAAGATCTTGAAGTTCGCCGGCTGTTATCACGGGCACCTCGACAGCCTCTTGGTAGAGGCCGGCTCGGGGCTCGCGACGCTCGGGCAGCCGGGGACCCCCGGCGTCACTCCCGGGACGACGGCCGACACGATCGTTGCTCCCTATAACGACCTCGCCGCGGTCAAGGAAGCGCTCGCCGTTTGTGGCGACGACCTTGCGGCCATCGTCGTCGAACCGGTCGCGGCAAACATGGGCCTGGTCCTGCCACTTGACGGTTTTCTCGATGGCCTGCGCGCGCTTGCAGACGAAAGTGGGGCGCTGTTGATCTTCGACGAGGTCATCACCGGCTTTCGCCTCGGCCCCGGCGGCGCTCAACAGCGATTCGGGATACATGCAGACCTCGTCATGCTGGGAAAGATCCTCGGTGGGGGTCTCCCGGTGGGTGCGGTTGCCGGCCGCGCCGACGTGATGGAAGAACTCGCTCCGGTCGGGCCCGTTTATCAGGCGGGAACACTTGCCGGTAATCCGCTCGCTATGGCGGCCGGCATCGCGACTCTCGAGATGATCGCTTCCGAGCCTTCGTTGCACACCGATCTGCAGGAGCGATCGCGAAGTCTCGTCAGAGGGCTGGTGGATGCGGCCGATGGCGCAGAGGTCCCGATGGTTGCTGTGGCGATCGGTGGGCTTGCGGGATTCTTCTTCTCGAACGACGAGGTCGACGACTACGAAGGGGCTAAGGCAACGCCAGAAGATGCCTACGCGCGTTTCTTCCGAGGGATGCTGGCCCACGGGATCTTCATCCCGCCGTCGCGGTTCGAGGCATTGTTCTTGTCCACCGCGCACACCGAGGAGCAGATCGACCGGGTCGCCGCGGCCGCCGCATCGGTCTTCGCCACTCCATAACGGTTACCGGCGCGGCTTGGTCGCCTTAACCGAGTAGAACAGCGGTAGTTCCCCGCCCGCGGATTTGGGGATCCTGTAGGTACCGTCGTCCCACCGCTCCAAAAAGGGCCATTCCCAGTCGACGAAGGGAAACTCTCGAACCGATTCGATGGTCAGCCCGGATTGCACGATGGCGGTCAAGATCTCGCCGAAGCCGTGATTCCACCCGTATTCGGACGGGCTTTGGAC
>JAXDJM010000058.1:0-16695 GCA_034665605.1 Actinomycetota bacterium
CGGCGGTTGGTCTCGATGGATTGGCACAGGTCGACGTCGGCGAGCGACGCGACCCTCATCAGCACCTGCATTCGCTCACGTCGATGGCGTATGGGGTCATGGTCGCCGCGCTGTCACGTGTCCCCGGTAGCCGGCCGGTCGATGCAAGCGGATTGGTCGCGCGACCGTCGGGCACGGGGATCGATCTCAGGCGTGTGCCTATCGAGGAACGTCCTGCACTTCGGATGCTAGGTTCGGCGCGGTGACCCGGCGACAAACCAACATCCTGATCGCTGCTGCGATCTGGACCTTCTACGTGTGGATCAGCCGCGTCGTGATCATGGCCGGCCAGGACACGTCTACCGGCTTCAAAGTCGTGCACTTCATCCTTGCAGCCATATCGATCGCCTTCGGTGTTGCGATCGCGTGGATCGCGTACAAGAGCCGCAAGACCCATACGTAGTGACGCTCACGCACCGCGTAAGGGATGCGGACGGCGTCGCACAGGGAGCGATCGTGCTGATGCACGGTCGGGGCGCCGATGAGAACGATCTCTTCCCGTTGTTCGACATCCTCGATCCGCACCGACGGCTGGTCGGTCTTGCCCCGCGCGGCCCCCTTGCCCTTGGCCCGGGTGGCGCGCACTGGTACGTCGTAAGAGAGCTCGGTTACCCCGACCCCTCGACGTTCTGGCCGACGTTCAACGCCGCAACGAGCTGGCTCGACGACACGCTGTCAAAGCTACAGATCGCGACCGATCGCACGATCGTGGGCGGGTTCAGCCAGGGGGCCGTGATGTCCTACTCGCTGGCGCTGGGCAACGACCGGCCTCGGCCCGCGGGATTGATGCCGCTGTCCGGCTTCATCCCGACGGTCGAGGGTCTCGACATCGCTCGCAGCGACCTCGATGGGTTCCCCGTCGCCATCGGTCACGGGACCTTCGACCCCGTGATAACCGTCGACTGGTCGCGGCGGGCCGCAGAACAGCTCTCGCAAGCGGGGGCGGACGTTTTATTTCGCGAGTCGCCCATGCAACACACGATCGATCCTGCGTTTCTTTCGGAGCTCCGGTCGTGGGTTGACCGGGTCCTCGTTAGCCAAGCTTCGTAGGGGGGCCGGTTGCCCCTGGACCGCCTCAGACGTGGCGTTATCCTGCGCGGCGCGTAGACCAACACGGGGGAGCCCAAGTGCGATTGAGAGTCGTGTCGGCGGAGACATCTTTCTTCGATCTGTTCGAGCAGATGGCGGCAAAAGTTAGTCAAGGAGCCGATGAGCTTCTCGAGCTACTCCACAACTATGTCGACGTCGACCGCAAGACTGGGCGTGTTCTCGATACCGAGCACGAGGGCGACGAGATAACCCACGAGATCATCCGCAGACTGAACACGACGTTCATCACGCCGTTCGACCGTGAAGACATCCACCTGCTTGCATCGAGCCTCGACGACGTGCTCGATCACATCGAAGCCGCCGCGGAGGATCTGCAGCTCTACGGCATCGAGACTCCGTTGCCCCAGATCGTCTCTCAAGCAGAGACACTCGCGCAGGCAGCCAAGAAGACCTCCGATGCCATGCCGGGCTTGCGGAAGATGAAGAACCTCGACGAGTACTGGGTCGAGATCAACCGGCTCGAGAACGAGGGTGACCGGTCCTACCGCCGCACGATCGCCGAGTTGTTCTCGGGCGATTACAAAGCTATGGACGTGCTGAAGTACAAGGAGGTCATCGAGGAGATCGAACAGGGCATCGATCGTCTCGAAGACGTCGCGAACACAATCGAGAGCATCTTCTTGAAGCAGGGCTGATGCCGTTCTCCTTCGCTGCCGGCGTCATCATCCTGGTGGCGCTGTCGTTCGACTACGTCAACGGCTTCCACGACGCCGCGAACTCGATCGCAACAGTCGTATCCACGCGCGTGCTGTCGCCGCGCATCGCGGTGGCGTGGGCGGCCTTCTGGAACTTCGTCGCGTTCTTGATATTCAAGACCGCGGTTGCGAAGACGGTGGGGGCCGGCATCATCGATCTGTCGCAGATAACGTCGCGGCAAGACGGCTTCAACGTCATCCTCGCGGCCCTCATCGGAGCCATCGCGTTCGACCTCATGACGTGGTACTTCGGCCTACCGACCTCGTCATCCCATGCACTTGCAGGGGGCCTCATAGGTGCGGCCCTCGCGTACAAGGGGGCCGGGATGCTTGTGAGCTCGGGGATCACGAAGATCGCGCTGTTCATCATCATCTCGCCGATCGCCGGCTTCGTCCTGTCGGTGGTGTTCATGAACATCGTCTTGTTCGTCGGCAAGATCCTGACCGCCGGCGGGCACACGACGATGTCGACCGTTCACAAGCTGTTCCGACGGCTCCAACTTTTTTCGGCTGCTGCATACTCGCTGGGCCACGGCGCCAACGACGCCCAGAAGACGATGGGCATAATCGCGGCAGTTTTGGTGATCGATTCCGGGCGTACGGCGGCTGCAGCCAGTCCATCGGGTTTGACCATCAACCTAGCCACCGTTTTGGCGGCGCACACCGCGATCGCGCTCGGGACTCTGTCCGGTGGGTGGAGGATCGTTCATACGCTCGGGTCGAAGATCACCAAGCTCCAACCCATGGACGGTTTCGCAGCCGAGTCCGCCGCCGCGGTCACGTTGTTCACCACCGCGCACTACGGCATCCCCGTGTCGACGACTCACACGATCACCGGCGCCGTGGTGGGGGTCGGTACCACGCGGCGATTCTCGGCGGTGCGGTGGGGTCTTACGGGGCGCGTCGTCTATGCGTGGTTGTTGACCATCCCGGGGGCCGCGGTGATCGCCGCACTCGCTTACGGGTTGTTGACGTTCATACCCTCCGAAGTGGTCGCCGCGGTCGGCATGCTCGCAGCCGCGTCGTTCGGCGTCTTGTTCCTGCTGCGCCGGCGACGGGAGCAAGTTGCGGTTTTCGCCCCACCGTGATCTAGGGAACGAACTTGTAGCCGACGCCTCTTACCGTTTGCACGTGCTGAGGCGAATGAGGATCGGCTTCTAGTTTTGCTCGCAACCGTTTGATGTGAACGTCGAGGGTGCGCGTATCGCCGAAGTAGTCCCCACCCCAGACCTGGTCGATCAGCGTGTCGCGCTGCAAGACGCGTCCCGAGTTCTCCATCAGAAGCTCTAAGACGTCGAATTCTTTGAGGGTGAGCTTCACGGGGTTACCGCCCATCGTCACCTCGCGCCTTTGCGGGTCGAGTCTGATGCCGCCCCCCTCCATGACACCTTCGGATGAGGTGCCGTCGGAAGCGGTTCTGCGAAGCACGGCCTTCATGCGCGCGATCAGTTCGCGTGTGTTGAATGGCTTGGTCACATAGTCGTCTGCGCCGAGCTCGAGCCCAACGACCTTGTCGATGTCGGTGTCACGTGCCGTCAGCATGATGATTGGAACCCGCGACGACTTGCGGATCTCCTTACACAGGTCTTCCCCCGACATCCCCGGGAGCATCAGATCGAGCAAGATCAGATCGGCTCCCGCTGCTCGGAAGCGATCCAACGCCTGGATCCCGTCGGTGACGTGTTCGACCGCATAGCCTTCTCTTTCGAGCTGGTACTGGAGGGCCTGGCCGATGCTCTCCTCGTCTTCGACGATCAGGACCTTCATCACACCTCGGCTGGGATGCCGTTGTCGTGACCATTCGCGGAGGCGGACGTTGCCAGCGGCAGTCGAACCACGAAAGTCGAACCTTCTCCGAGCTCGCTATTCACGCTTACATGCCCACCGTGCAGATCCGCAACGTGCTTGACGATCGCCAGCCCCAAACCGGTGCCGCCGCGGTCGCGCGACCGCCCCTTGTCGACGCGGTAGAAGCGCTCGAAGACGCGCGCCTGATCACGCATCGGGATGCCGATGCCATTGTCGGTAACGCTCACGATCGCCTCATCGGCCTCGCTGCATACGGAGATGGCGACTTCACCTTCATCTGCCGTATAGCGGATCGCGTTGTCCAAGAGATTGCGGATCATGAGACCGAGCTGCGCACCGTCCCCGCGGATGTAAACGTCGGGTGAGACCGCCGAGCTCAAGCTCACTCCCTTGCTCGTCGCGGCGTGCATCTCTTCTTGCACCTCGAGGTTGGCTACGTCGCTCAAGTTGGTGAGGGTGCTCGAGATCGTCCCCGGGTCCTCCAATCGCGACAGATCCAGTAGGTCCGACACGAGCCGGCCGAGGCGCTCGGTCTCGGAAACCAAGCGAACCGAGAAATCTCGGGCCTTGTCGGGATCGTTGATCGATGCATCCCGGATCGCTTCACCGAGGGCCTGGATACCCGCTATGGGCGTCTTCAGTTCGTGCGAGGCATGGGTTACGAACTGCCTGCGGATGCGATGGGCTCGCTGCTCGTCGGTGACGTCTCGGAAGACGAGTACGGCGCCACCTTGGACGAGCTGCGATGCAGCCACCCTGACGCTTGCTTTTTGTGGGAAGCGAAGATCGTAGGTCTCTTCTACGGGCGTTCGATCGACAACGGCGCGGCGCGCGAGCGAAACGAAATCGGCCGTGGGGAGACGTGGCGCAAGGGCGCCGTCACCCAGTCCGAGGAGTTTCCGAGCGGCCCGGTTTGCGATGATGGGGGTCAGGGATTCGTCGACGACGAGAACCCCCTCAGACATGCGCTCGAGGATCTCATCGGTGAGTACTTGAGCGCGCTCCAGGGTCTCGGCCCTCTGAACGGCGTCCCTATTCGGAGAGAGGCTCGTGCCCGGTGCGGATGGGCGCAGCCTGAACCCAACGGTGATACCCAGCCCGAGAGCTGCGACCGCAATCGCAATCGCCACCAAGACAATCATCAGCATTAGATGCTACGGCTCGGACTCGACCGCTCCCGAGATACCGCCCTGCGTTCACCCATTGTTCGCGGCCCCGCCACGTGACGTCCACATCCACGAGTGCGATGCGGCAGCGGCAAGAAAGGCCTCGAAAGTGACTCTCGAAAAGAACCGGCCCCCCTATTATCGAGAGGCCAGAGATGCTGCCCGAGGGAGACGGTGACCGGCAAACCGATCGTAGTCGTGCTCGTCTGCGCGCTCGCGGCGTCCCTCTTCATGGTGGCGCGTGCCAGCGCTGATTCAACGTACGCCCCAGCCGATCCCACAGCGTCGTCTGCCTCGCCGTCACCGACGGCCGTTAGCCCGACACCGACGCAATCATCCAGTTCCTCGCCGACGTCATCGCCGAGCCCGACGCCCACCCCCTCGCCGAGTTCCACCGTGCTCGGTGAGGTAACCACCTCGATCGAGCCACATCCCCGCACCGTGCGGGCGGGTAGTCCTCTGGAGCTTGCCGGTACCGTCCATGCCGGCAACGTGTGCTTTCCGCCCTACACGATTTCGCTCCAACGCCGTGGGGTTAGGTCGACCGGCTACAAAGACATCGCGACGGTCATCGCCGGCGCCGATCAATCGTGGACCTACAAGACGGCCGGTCGCTACAACGCCTCCTACCGTGCGTTCGCTCAAAGTGCGAACTGCACGGGACCGCCCAGCGATCCGGCAGGGGTCCTGGTGAAGGCGCGCATCCACCTGCGGAAGGTCCCGCGATGCCGGAGCCCACAACCGGTTCGAGGGTGGGTGCAGCCGAAGCGTTCGCGCGAACGGGTGGTCCTGCAGGTTCGAGCACGAAGGCGCTGGAGGACGATCAAGGCCGACGCTCTCAACCACAAGTCGCGTTTCACCCTGATCGCCCCAGATTGCGACTTCATCTACCGGATCGTGTGGCCGGTACAGGACGCGCGCAACGAGCAAGGGCGGTTGATCTTCAAGCTGCGGTAGCCGATTTATCGATCGACCGGAGCCTGGTCTGGCGAAGGATCTGTCGTTCCGGTTCGCAGATGCGCGTCGGGATGGGACGCGTCGGTGAATTCTCGGAACACACCCGTTTCCAGGAAAGCTACCTGTTCGCCGATATCGACCGCATGATCACCGAAGCGTTCGAGATAGCGGCCTACCAGGATCAGATTCACCGCCCACTCGAAACTGTCTTCTTCGCCTGCGTGCAGTCGCAGGTCATCGAGGATGCCGCGATTTAGCCGGTCGAGCTTGTCGTCCATCACTGGAAGCTGTTCGGCCAGATCGGCGCTGCGTTGGGACAACGCGTCCAATGCGACGTCGAGCATCTCCTTCGCTCTATCGCCCATCTCTTGAAGCCTCAGGAGCATCGGGGAGTCTTCGGGATAGGGATGGCCCGCAAGGACGAACTTTGCGACATTCACGCACAGGTCGCCCATCCGTTCCACGTGCATATTCGAAAGCAAGATCGCGCTCACTAGCCGCAGGTCCCCGGCAACGGGCGCCTGCAGAGCGAGAAGATTCAGAACTCTGGTCTGCGTGGCAAGGTACTGGTCGTCGACGCGATCGTCCTCGGCGACCACCTTTTCTGCCAGGTTCTCGTCGCGGGACGCGAGGGCTTGCAACACCTTCTCGAGTTGCGTTCGCACGAGCCGCCCCTCGGCGAGCAGGCTCCCCTCAGCAGTCTCTAGTTCTTCTTGGAAATTCAATCGCGCCATCGCACTCACCCCGATCTACTTTTTCAGTCACGTCGCCGGCACTAGCCGTAACGGCCGGTCACGTATTGCTCGGTGCGCTCGTCACTGGGATTTGTGAACATCTTTTCGGTGGTATCTACTTCGATGAGTTCGCCACCGAGCATGAACGCCGTCGTGTCTGCCACCCGAGCCGCTTGTTGCATGTTGTGCGTGACCAGCGCGATCGTGACGCGTTCCTTCAATTGAGATACGAGTTCCTCGATCCTCATGGTCGCCCCGGGATCGAGCGCGGAGCAGGGTTCGTCCATTAGAAGCACTTCGGGTTCCACGGCCAGCGCGCGTGCTATGCACAACCGTTGCTGTTGGCCTCCCGAAAGGCTGATACCGGGATTCGAGAGCCTGTCCTTTACTTCGTTCCACAGCCCAGCGCCCCGCAAGGCTTCCTCGACGCGATCGCTTCGTTCGGCCCGCGGAGTGCCGATGAACTTGAGGCCCGCAGCGACGTTGCCGAAGATAGACATCGTTGGGAATGGATTCGGCTTTTGAAAGACCATTCCAACGTAGCGCCTCACGGATATGACGTCGACGTCTGCAGCATGGAGGTCGATCCCATCTAGCAACACCCGGCCTTCGAAACGAGCTCCGGGGATCTCTTCGTGCATGCGGTTGATGCACCGAACCAGCGTCGACTTCCCGCATCCCGATGGTCCGATGATCCCAGTGACGCGGCCCGGCTCGAAGCACAGGTCTATGTCGCGTACCGCGCGATTGTTTCCGTAGTAGGCGTTGAGTCGCTCCAGCTCCACCCGACGCGTTGGTCGAGAGCTCTTCCCCGACCCTTCTGCCCGAACATCCAGTGCTCCACCGAGAACCTTCTCGGGCGCGCGGGCTTGCATCATGAAATTCATCTATCCCAGACCCGCAAGGCGCGCCCGAGACCGAACCAATACCAGACGGGGCACGATGCTCACCAAGAGCACGAACGCGATCAGGATGAGGGCGGCCGCCCACGCCTGCGCGTGTTTCGCGGGGTCTGGCGACTCTGAGAACTGAAAGATCGCGACGGGGATGTTCGGGAGGGCCGTCGACGGATTGGTCTGGACGAGGTTCGCAAAGATCGAAGTCGTGAAGAGCAGAGGCGCGGTTTCTCCCGCGGCCCGCGCTATCGCAAGAAGCGACCCCGTGATGAGCCCACTCAGGGCAGAAGGCACAAGGATCGTCAATATCGTCCTCCACCGGCTGGCCCCGAGCGCCATGCCGGCTTCCTTGATGCCGCTCGGAACCAAAGCGAGAACCTCTTGGCAAGACCGGGCGACCAACGGCAGCATCACGATCGCGAGCGCTACCGCGCCGGCCCATCCACTTTGCTGATGACCCACCACCAGCAAGCCGAACACGAAGATGCCGACGATGATCGTCGGGACCCCGTTCAGAACGTCGAGGATGTAACGGACGCCGAAGGCAACGCGACGTCCTGCGAATTCGCTGGTGTAGATCGCAACGAGGATCCCCGTCGGGACCGCCATGAGCGCGGCAAGCCCGATGAGGATGCCACTACCGATGATCGCGTTCGATATCCCACCTCCTGCCCCGAAGGGATCGGTCGGTGTCGTCAAGAAGTGGATGTTTAAGGAGCTGATCCCTTTTAGAACCACGCTCGTGATCACCACCGCCAGCACGCCGACGGCGATCACGGCGCCGGTCCACGCGCTGACTTCTATGACACGGCTTACCAACCGCCGCCGCCGCAACCGCGCGTCCTGTGCGAGCAACGGATGTCGTGGGTCCAACACACCGCGGACGGGCGTCATCCATGCCTCCCACGCTGTTGCGTGCTTCGGACCAGCAGTCGGGCCCCCCCGTTGAAGATGACCGATAGGACCAGCAGGATCAGCGCCAGGTAGGCGATAGACGAGATGTGGAGCTCACTGGTCGCACCCTGGTACTGGCCTGCGATCCGGCTCGCCAACGAATCGGAAGGCAGAAAGATGTTGGTCTTGACCCCCTCTGCTCCGCCGATCACTTGGGTCACTGCGATGGCTTCGCCAACCGCGCGTCCCAATCCCAGGATCACGGCGCCGACGATGCCCGGGCGCGAGTAGGGGAGAACGGCAGTCTTGATCATCTCCCACCTCGTCGCGCCGAGCGCGAGAGCGCCTTCTCTGTCCGAGCGCGGAACGGTGGCGAAGATCTCTCTGGTGAGGCTCGACACGATCGGCACAGTCATGATCGTGAGGATGACGATGGCCGGAAGTAACCCGACGATCGAGTAATCGGATCCGAAGAAATTGCCGATCACCGGGATGCGCCCAAGCGATGAGTGAAGCACCGGTTCCATCGTGCTCCGCATAACGGGGCCGAGTATCAAGATGCCCCACAGTCCCAAGATCACGCTCGGTATCCCTGCAAGTAGCTCGACCATCGTGCCGATCGGCGTACGGGCTTTCGAGGGGGATAGCTCGGTCAAGAACAGCGCGATCGCGATGGACAGTGGGGTCGCGATCAGAAGCGCGCCGAATGAGCTCACGGCCGTCCCATAGATGAGCGCGCCGGCCCCGAACTGTTGGTGAACCGGATCCCAGTTGCTGTGTACCAAGAAACCCGGTCCGAACGTCGAGACTGCCTGCCACGCTTCGCTGAAGACTTTCGCCGCCAGTCCTCCTGCGACCGCCACCGAAAGAAGAGCGGCCAAGAAGGTGACTGCGTGAAGGCCACGGTCTCCGAAATGGTCGACGAACCCTCTGCGCCTCCCGCTGAGAACGGGTGCGAATCGAGTGGACGCAGCGTCGGTACTCACGCTACGTCCACTCGGTGTACCAGCTGGCTACGCGATTCCGTCTCGATCATCTTCGAAACAGCACGTAGCAAATCGACCATCTCTCGGTGGACCTAACCTTTGAGCTTGGCAAGCGCGGCCTGATCGCCCGTGACTACTTTTTTCGGAAGCGTCCCGTAACCGAGATCCGTCGCGAATGCCTGACCGGGGCCGAGCGCGTAGGTGAGGAACTGCTTTAGAGCGGCCGCCTTAGGTGAAGACGTGGGGACGATCACGTAAGTGAACGTGGAGTCCGGCCACGCGTTGGCGGCTGAGGCAGGAGGATCCACGATCGACACACCGGTCGCCGGCACCGAGGTAGCCGTCGCGGCCGCAGCATTGATGTTGTCCACGGTGGCCTCTGGATAATTCCCGGCGGCATTCTGCAACAGCGCGTAGTCGAAGCCGCTGGATGTCACGTATGCGATCGTTAGGTAGCCGATCGCTCCGTCGGTGGACGTCATGGCTCCGGCAAGTCCGGAACTGCCTTCTGCGCCGATCCCGGTGGGGAACTTCACCTGCGTGCTCGTGCCGACCTGCGAATCCCATGTCGAGCTAACCTTGGACAGGTAATCGGTGAACGCGTACGTGTCTCCGGAACCGTCTGTCCGGTACACCGGCGTGATCTTCGTTGCCGGCAGGTTGACGCCTGGGTTGAGCTTCGTGATGGCCGGGTCGTTCCACGTCGTGACGTTGCCGAGGTAGATGTCGGCCAGAACCTCACCGGTGAGCTTGATGTGGCTCGGCCCGCCTTTGAGGTTATAAGCGGGTACGACGGCGGCCAGAGACCACGGTATCTGGATAACGCCCTTAGCGGCCGTCATCTGATCCTGGGTCAAGGGGGCATCGGAGGCGCCGAAGTCGACCGTCCGTTGCGTGATCTGCTCGATACCGCCGCCCGAGCCGATCGCACCGTAGGTGACGGTATTTCCAGTCTTCGATGCGTAGTCAGATTCCCACTTCGACATCAACGGCGCGACCAAGGTGCTTCCTGCGCCGGTCAGTGGTCCCGAAGCCGAATCCGATTTGCTCCCGCTGGTGGACGCGTCGGCGCCCCCGCACGCGACCGAGATAACGCTAAGAGCAAGGAGGGCGCCGATGAGTCTGAGTGCTTTTCGAGAGATCTTCATGCTGATGTGATTCCTCCTATGTACGAGCCCCCCGACTTTTTGCCACCCTTCGGCGCGCGGAAGCTAGCAACGGCACATGACTAAGAGGAGTCCCGTTTGTGAACGGAGCATGAACACCGACTTGGATCTAAGGCGCCGGCCGGATTTCATCTCGCGCGCGCTCGTCGTTCGCGCTGGTGTCACATTGCTTGCCTACGGTGGTGGCGTTCTCGCGGCCGGTCCGGTGTTTTCTGTTATCGGCGGCGGCAAGGAGGGCCAATCCCCCGGCCCCTCCGACGCCCGGCGGGGAGAGGGAACGCCACCCGGCCCTCTCTCCCCGGCCACGGGACCGAGCGGGACCGGCTATTCGCCGGGATCCGCTTTGTTCCGGCGAACGCGTACGAGCTCGACGGGCCCCACGCCCTTGAGCTTGCGATTGCCTATACGAGATAGGTCGAAGTTCGCGCGAACGCCGTCGCTCGGGCCGCGACGTTGACGGGACGGCCGAAGTAGTCACCGTCTGTGGGAACTACTTCGCCGTAGTCGACGCCGGCTCGGGCCGTGGGCAGCAACTCGGATGCCTCGACGCTTTCGAGGATCTGAAGTGCCGCTTCCAACGCGGCCCCCGCGTCCGGCGAGACGAACATGGCTGCGTCTCCCACGAGTTTCACGAGACGGACTCCCGCTTCTGCACACGCCGTGATCGCGATGTCATCGAAGCTGGACAGCACCTCGCCTAGATCACCTCCGCGCAGCTCCTCCGATAGCTGGGAGAAGCCGACGAGGTCGACGAACCCTGCAGCCAACTCTTCCGTGGCCCGTCCGGGAGACAACATCATCGATTGAAGGGCGACCGACAGATGCTTGCGGTGCACGTAGTCGAGCAAAGACGCCGACAGGTCAAGTAATTGCTCGATCTTGGGTGCGATCTCGGCGCCCACTTCTTCGGGGGCCGATCCCTCTTCAACGGCAGGCGCGATGAACACGTTGGTGAAACCGCGTGACTCGGCGTCGGCTAGACGCGAGATCGATTGCCCATAGACGCGTGCTATCGACAGGATCTCCTCGAGAGGCCAGCCGGTCTCGAGGACTTCCTTAGTGAGGGATAGGGCAGTGACGTCGTCCGCACCGAATGCCTTGACGTCATCCCCAAGGGCAGGGAAGCCCAAAGCGCGCCATATCCGACGCGCCGTATCGAGATCGACACCGGCGCGCCGAGCAGTTTCGACCGATGTGAGAGTGGCATCCTCAGTCGAGAGCTCGATGATGTCCCGAGCACGATCCGAGGACATTAGTGACCCTTACGGAGCTTTGGGCGGATCGAACAGCGTCATCACACGCTGCGAGAACATGAGATCGCCCGCCACCTTGAGCTTGCCGGTCATGAACAGCTGCACTCCCTGCGCGTTCCCGGTCACCAGTTTCACGAACGACACTAGGTCGGTCGTGATCGTTGTCTTCGGGTTGTCCGAGGCACCCGAGCGGGTCTGACACGTCCTGTCTTTGACCGCTACTACGTAAGGGAACTCTTCGGAGCCGTCTTTGACGACGAACTGGACTTCGGCTTCGACACCCTCGGCCTTGTCCGGATTGAAACGCTCTTCGAAACCATCGAAGACCCGCTCGAGTGTGGGGCCCGTTCCCACCGCGTGGATCACTTCGTTGATCTGGTCGTCGGTGGCGTTCTTTACGAGACCCGCGAACTCCTCCGGGGATACTGCTGTGGGATCCATCTGGTCTGCCATTGCGTTGCTCCTTTCCCTACGGTCGTTATCTTCCTTGTCCGGCAACTTGTTGCTGGTTTGCGGTCACGAAGTCGCCAATCATCGCGGCGATATCGGCCCCCTTGTCCTCCTGCAGGAAGTGCCCGGCTCCGTCGAGCACTCGGTGGGGCTGTCCGGCGGCTCCGGGGATCGCGGCTTGGAGGAACCCGTCGGCGCCGCGCGTTATCGGGTCGTCTGCACCGAAGATCGTTAGGAACGGCTTGCCCCAACGGGTCAACTCATTCCAGGCCGCGCGATTGGCCGGCGCAGCAGGATCGTCTGGTGTCGCCGGTACCAACATGGGGAACTGACGCGCTCCTTCTTTGTAGCTCTCATCCGGGAAGGGCGCGTCGTAGGCCGCGACGGCGTCGGGCTCAAGAGGCGTCGAGCAACCGCGCGAGACGATCGAGCCGACATCGAAGACGTCGACACTCTGAGAATGTTCCCGCCACCTGAAGAAGGCATCTCCTAGCGGGATATCTCCCGTCGGCAAGAACGTGTTTGCGGCAACGATGCGCGCGAAGCGTTGCGGATGCTCGGCGGCGATGCGTAATCCGATAAGGCCACCCCAGTCCTGGCAGAACAACGTCACATCCGTCAGGTCGAGGCTTTCGATGAGCCCATAGGTCCAGTCGAGGTGGCGCTGATACGTGTAGTCGTTTCTCGATGCGGGTTTGTCGGAGCGGCCGAACCCGATCAGGTCCGGTGCAACGGCCCGCAGGCCGCGAGAGACCAGGATCGGAATCATCTTGCGGTACAGAAAGCTCCACGACGGTTCCCCATGAAGAAGCAGAACGACGGGACCATCACCTTCATCGAGGTAGTGCATGCGCAGCGCGGGGGCCGTGTCCCCGCCGACATCTATGTAATGGGGGGTGAAGCCAAAGCCCGGCAGCCCGACGAATCGGGCGTCCGGCGTTCTCAGTACGTCCAAAGGATGGCCCCGCTCCAAGAGATCGTTCGGTGAAACTGAAACCTTACTCAGGTTTCAGGACGCCCGCTGTCGCCGTTTCGTCAACGGACGCCACCCCGGCTCGGCCCTCTCGTGAGCGAAACGTTCGGCGCGGGCGCGGAGCACGTCGGATTTGGTCACGATCCCTACTAGCTTTCCGGTTCCGTCGACTACGGGCAGGTGGTCGAAATCTTCTTCGACGAACCGCTCGACGGCGACGACTAATTGATCGTTGGGACCCACGCTCGGCACGATGCCTCCGACGAGCTCCAGGATGGGAGTGTCGTCGGATACAGAGTCGTCGACGAGATCTTGCTGGGTGATCATCCCGACGCAGTTACCCGACTCGTCGACGATGGGAAACGCTGCATGTGACCTCTGCGCGAAGAGCACATCCGCGTCGCGAAGGGTGGCGGAGGAGGGAAGTGTCTGCACTTCAGTCGTCATCACGTCTTGCACGCGCTTCGATCGCATGATGTCGACCTCGTACTCGTGATGCACGCTCAAGCCTCTGCGCGCGAGTTTCTCGGTCATGATGCTTTCGTGTAAGAAAGTTGCGGCGATGAGGTCGGCGACCACACTTGCGAGCATCAAAGGCAAGATCGCGTGGTAGTCACGGGTGAGCTCGAACAGAAAGACGATGGCAGTGAATGTCGCACGCGTCGCGGCACCGAAGGTAGCGGCCATTGCGACCAGTGCAAAGGCGCCCGGCGAGAGATGCGAGTTCGGGAAGAGGTGAGTCGCGGCGTTCCCGATCACGGCCCCCGTCGCTCCACTGATCAGCAGCATGGGGGCCAGGGTTCCACCCGACGTGCCGGAGCCCAATGCGATCCACCACGCGACCAGCTTCGCAACGGCGAGCACGATGAGAACCCCCAGAGTCAGCTTTCCGGCAAGGACCGCGCTGATCTGGTCGTAGCCGACACCAAGGGCTCGCGGCACGAAGAGCCCTATGCAAGCGAATCCCAGTGCACCTATAGCGGGGTGCCAGAAGTCACTCACGGGGAGTCTCCGGAAGCCCGCTTCCACCAAGAAGAGCCCTTTGGCGATAACGATCGCCAAGATTCCGCTCACGGCGCCGAGCCCCACATAGAAGGGCAGCTTGTCGAGTCCGGCGAAGTTGTGGGCAGGAACCGTGAATAGTGGCCCGCTTCCGAACGCGGTCACGTGAACTCCCGCCGCGAGACTCGCGGCGATAACCAGCGGGATGAAAGCGCGCGTCGAGAACTCGAACAGAAGTAATTCGATGGCCAGCACGACCGATGCCAGAGGTGCGCCAAACGTCGCGGCCATGCCGGCTGCGGCCCCACATGCAAGAAGGATCTTGCGTTCGCTGGCCGACACGTTCACGATCTGTCCCAGCAACGACCCGAGCGCGCCGCCCGTGACGATGATGGGTCCTTCCGCGCCGAACGGCCCTCCCGTGCCGATGGCGATCGCGGCCGATAGGGGTTTGGCGATCGCGGTGCGCGGCGACACCCGGCTCTGCCGGACGAGTACGGCTTCCATCGCCTCGGGGATCCCGTGTCCCTTGATGACCGGGGCCCACTTCGCCAGCGCTCCGATCAACAGCGCGCCGCCCACTGCGACGAGTGGAAGGTTCACGCTCGGGTGCAGGTGGGCGAGTGACGGCAACGTCCACGACCACCTGTGGAACAACGCCAGGTTGGTCAGCAGCGCGATCAGGTGCACGAGCAGATAGGCAGCGCCACCTGCGAGAAGGCCGATCACGCCTGCGAGCGCAGACAACATGAAGAGCCGTTTAGGGCTGCTCGTGGTCGCCATCTAGGCGCTTACCTCCATCGATGACTCGGGTGAGTCCACGATAGAACACGTCCGGCAGGTTCTCGTCACCTGGATCGGGTCGTGATCCTCACGAGGTGTGTGGTGGGAATGTTTCCGTTGGAGCCACCGATGAGGTACACGAACCTTCCGATCGCGACGGGGGCCGCGTCAGCCGTCGGTTCGGGAAGGCGTGCACCACCAACGATCGCATCGCTGCCGGCCAAGCGCCGGATGCTCGTAACGGCGGTTCCGTCGCCGCGTGAGCCGCCCGCAAGGAACATGGAATTGTCGAGCATGAAAGCGGATGCATGACCGACGGCTTCGGGCAGGGAACCGACCCGCGTCACGTCGTTGGTTGCGATATCGACCGAGTACACGGCGCGGCTCGTACCGTTGTCCTCCACGCCCCCTGCGATGACGAGTTGTCCCGCGAGCGAGCCCGCCGCCGCGTAGCGCAATCCCAGCGGTAACTGCGCGATGCGCTTGAAGGTGATCCCGTCGAGGGTTCTGAAGATCGCGCGTCGCGCGCGTGACCCATCGAAGCCGCCGATCAAGAAGATATCGCTGCCCAACGTGGTCGATACGAGATCCGATAGGGCTATGGGCAGTTCGCCGATCACTCGGCTGCGCCCCGTTGTGAGATCGAATGCCTGAACGGTTGTAGTGCTGACGGACTGCCCACCGCCGAAGACGACGAGTCTGTTTCCGATGAGTGCGCCCGCAGCATCGTGGAACGGAACCGCCATGTGCCCGAGAACGATCGAGCGCTTTGCGACCGGGTCGATCTCGTACACGGTGTCGGTAGAAGTGCCGCCGGCGTCGAGCCCACCGGCAACGAGGATCTTTTGGCCGAATGGGACCGCGACCATGCGTTCGAGAGCTACGGGGAGGACGTCACCCAGATCCTTCACGGCCAGGCGGTGGACGACGGAACCGAGTCGTGGACTCGATGCGTTCGCCGAAGGCAGCCTGGGTGACGACTGGCCCGCCGGCGGCGGCGAGTCGTGCGTGCAACCCGCAAAGAGGCTGCACGCGCACGCGATCGGCAGGGCCCGCCGTATCCACATCTTCCGAAGTTCCATAGGCTCTGATGATGGCCCAAAGAACGATCGCGATCGTCGAAGACGAGGAAGCCATCGCGTCGGCGGTCGCAGCACGCCTTCGCAAGGAGGGTTTCCGCGTCGAGATCGCCTCGGATGGCCCCTCGGGCGTCGAGCTGTGCCGTCAGATCCGGCCCGACCTTGTCGTCCTGGATCTCATGCTTCCCGGCTTCGACGGTCTCGAAGTGTGCCGGCGGATCCAGAAGGACCGACCGGTTGCCGTCCTGATGTTGACCGCGCGGGACTCCGAGACCGACGTCCTCGTCGGCTTGGGGGTTGGCGCCGACGACTACATGACGAAACCCTTCAGCGTCCGCGAATTGGTCGCCCGCATCCAGGCATTGTTGCGACGAATCGAAAGATCGCCCGCTCCGGTAGGAAATGCTCTGAGCTTCGGCGACGTCGAGATGGATCCCGCGCGCCGGCAGGTTCGCCGCAGCGGCCATGCCATCCACCTCACCCCATTGGAGTTCGACCTTTTGTATCAACTTGCCTCGCACCCCGAGGTGGTGTTCTCGCGCGAACAACTTCTGATGGATGTATGGGGTTACCGGGACGGATCTGGAGCGCGCACGATCGATTCGCACATCGGGGCCCTTCGGCGGAAGCTGGGCCAGGATCTCGTGCGCACCGTGCACGGCGTCGGTTACGCGCTCGAGGTTCCTTCTCCGGGGTGATGTAG